>JAJYTL010000052.1 GCA_021793055.1 Pseudomonadota bacterium | reverse complement strand
AAGGTCTCGTTGGTTCGGTGCGTTCCGTAGGTGGTGCCGGAGGGGGCGCGCGGCTCGTTCTGGATCGTCCAAAGCGGGCGCACCGTGATGCCGGGCGTGTCCATCGGAATAAGGAAGATGGAGATGCCTTGATGCTTGGGCAGATTGGGATTGGTCCGGGCCATCAGGTAGATGTGCGTCGCGAGGTGTGCCGCCGAGGTGTACATCTTCTGGCCATTGATGACATAGTGGTCGCCGTCGCGCGCGGCGCGGCATTGCAAGGAGGCCAAGTCGGCGCCCGCTTGCGGCTCGGTGAAACCCAGCGCGAAGGAATATTCGCCGGTGATCAGCTTCGGGATGAAGTAGCGCTTCTGCTCTTCGGTGCCGGCGGCCAGGATCGCAGGGGCGCCGCTTCCCGCCAGGCCGACCGAGATGTTGACGCGGGCGAACTCCTCTTCGACGATATATTGGCTGATCCGGTCGCGGCCCTGGCCGCCGTATTCCTTCGGATAGCTGATGCCGAGCCAGCCGTGCTCGCCGATCTTCCCGAAGAATGACTGCAGCGCCGGGCCGCAGTGTCGGCCGGGGCCGACGCCGAAGCCCTCGTTGAGCCCCTCCATCTCGGCCCGCGTCTCGGCCGTTAGGTTTTCGGCGATGAAGGCGCGGACATCGCGCCGCAACGCTTCCTGCTCCGCTGTGAAGCCAAAGTCCATGGTCTGCAATCCCTTCAATTTCCCCACGCCCGGCTGAGAACCGCCCCGGCGGCGGGCGGCATCATTCGGGGAAGCACGGTCCGCGACGTGTCGCCGGATCGTCGCTCGAGACTTACGCGCGATCGGTCGAGAGAGGAGTTTCCGCCCGCTTGTTGAATCGTTTCATTGACGGCACGGTAGCGAAGTTGCAATGTTGGCGCAAGCGTGCGGAAGACGCGGCGAGGGGGCAAAATCGATCATGGGTCCGCTTTCAGGATTGCAGGTTGTCGAGGTCGGGGTCGCCATGGCGGGGCCGTTCTGCGGTCTAATGTTGGCCGATTACGGCGCCGATGTGATCAAGCTCGAGCGCGCCGACAGAGGTGACGACAGCCGCCAGTGGCCGCCGTATTTTTTTGGCCAGTTGAGCCACTATTACGCGGCGGTCAACCGCAACAAGAAAAGCCTGGCGGTGGACTTGAAGACCGCCGATGGGGTCGAGATCGCGCGGCGCCTGATGTCGCAAGCGGACATTGTCGTGGACAATTTCCGCATAGGGGCGCTGGCTCGCGCCGGTCTGGATTACGAATCTCTATCGCAGGCCAATCCGCGCCTGATCTATTGTTCGATCAGCGGCTTCGGCGCCAGCGGTCCGCGCCGTCACGAGACCGCGAACGACCTCTTCATGCAGGCTTATTCCGGCGGCATGAGCATCACCGGGGAGATCGGCGGCGGCCCGATCAAGATGGGCCTGTCCATAGCCGACATCGGCGCCGGGATGTGCGCCGTGATGGGGATATTGATGGCGGTCGAGGTGCGGCATCGGACCGGCCGCGGCCAGCGCGTAGACACGTCCTTGCTCGAGGGGCAGTTGTCGATGCTGTCCTACCATCTGACACGGTATTTCGCGAGCGGACAGGTGCCCATCCCGAGCGGCAGCGGCAGCACTATCAGCGCGCCTTATCAGGCCTTTCGCGCGGCCAACGGCTGGATAGTCGTCGCCGTGTTCAACGACCGGATGTGGCGCGACTTCTGCAACGTCGTGAATCAGCCTGCGTGGGCCGACGACCCGCGGTTCGTGAATGCAAACAAGCGCTCGGAGAACCGGGAGGTTCTGCTGGCCATGATCGCCGACGAGCTCGCGGCGCGGACGGTGGATCATTGGGAACGAGGGCTGATGGCCGTCGGGGTGCCGTGCTCGCGGGTCAACACGATCGATCAGGTCGTGACCGACGAACAAGTGAACGCGCGCGAGATGGTGGTCGAGGTGGAGGTTCCCGGACTTGGACGGATCAGGACCGCGGGGTTGCCGATCAAATTGAGCGACACGCCGGGCGGCATCGAATCGCCGCCGCCCGGACTCGGCCAGCACAGCGCGGAAGTGTTGCGACGTCTGGGTTACGGCGAGGCGGCGATTCGCGGTCTGGCCGCGGCGGGGGCGATCCGTCTTGGCGACGCGCCGCTGGTTGAGGATATCTCGCCCGAGCGGGGCTAGGCCCCGAAGGGCAGGGGATCGAAGCGCCAAGAGCGGACGGAAGCGGGAAAGTGCGAGGAGGAAAGAGATGGCAGGAAACTACCCGATGATCGTCTATACCGAGGAGGGGATGCGCGAGGGCATGCAAATCGAGGCCGCCGACATTCCCGTCAGCGCCAAGGTGGAACTGCTCGACGCGCTCTCCGAGACCGGGTTGAAGCGAATCGTCGTCGGCTCCTTCGTGAGCCCGAAATACACGCCCCAGATGGCGCGAATCGATGAGATCGTCCGCAGGTTTCACCCTAAGCCCGGCGTCACCTATACCGCCCTGGTGCTCAATCCGAAAGGGCGCGAACGGGCGGAACAATATGCGCCGCCCTTGACGCTTTCCGACAACAGCAAGCGGCCGCGGCTCCCGGTGCACCAATGCGACGTGTTCGCGCGGCGTAATACCAATCGTTCGCAAATGCAGGAAATGGAGGCGTGGCCGAGAATCATCGCGGCGGCCACCGCGCGCGGCGCCAAGGAGGCCGGAATCGGCACCAACGCGAGCTTCGGCTCCAACTTTCTGGGCGATTTCAGCGTCGACGTGACGATGAAGTTTCTCGAGAAGCAGCATGCGCTTTGGGACGCGGTCGGCATCAAGGTGACGTCGGTGAGCATCGGCGATCCGATGGGCTGGTGCCATCCGGACAAGGTGGAGGAGATCTTCGGCCGCGTGAAGCGGCGCTGGCCGGAAATCAACGATTTCCACGCGCACCTGCACAACAGCCGGGGCATGGCGCTGCTCTCCGCCTATGCCGCGATTAAGACTCTCGACGGTGGCGATACCTTGCACTTGGAAGGGACGCTCGGCGGTATCGGCGGCTGCCCCTATTGCGGCAATGGGCGCGCCACCGGCATGGCGCCGACCGAGGACTTCATGCACATGCTCGAGGGCATGGGCATCGAGACCGGCGTCGATCTCGACAAGCTTATCGATTGCGTCTGGATGCTGGAAAAGATGATCGGCCGCTATGCCTGGGGGCATGTCTCGCGGACCGGGCCGCGGCCGGCGAAGGTGGAGCAGCTTTTTGACGCTAACGCGCCGTTTGTCGAGACCGTCGAGCAAGCCAAGCATTTCAAGCTCGGACCCGAATCCTATGAAGGCTGCATCTATCCCTGGTCGGCGCCGATCTCCAGCCCTTATCTCGATCGCGTGAAGAAAGGCCAGCCGGCTTACGAGGCCGACGGCGCTTGGCCTTGGGAGGAGGCGTTCTTCCCGAAGCCGTTCGTGCCCGCGAAGTAACGTCGGGCGGGAAAGTGCCATTGCCACAGTCGGCTTTGGCTTCCGATCGAATCAGTGTGCGAGGTAAGCATGGCGGAGACGAAAGGGGTGCTGTCGGACGATATCCGCGCGCTCATCGGGGTGGCGGCAGAAAAGGCGGAAGCCAGTCTGCCGTGGGGTGTCGAGCGCGAAGGGCTCCGGATCTTCACGCAGGCGATCATGGACCCGGATCCGCGCTACTGGGATGATGCATTTGCCCGAACAACGAAATTCGGCGGCATCGTTGCGCCGCCGATCTATTGTTCGTATCTCGATCGGAAAATCGCGCCGGGCAGCGACGATCCAGTGACGCGGGCGTTCCAGGAGGATCCGGAGTGCGATGGGATCGGCGGTGTCAAGGAAAGCGTGGATCGCCCAGGCGCATTGCCGCCGGTGCCGACGGAGCTGAAGCGGATTCTGAACGGCGGCAACGAGATCGAGGTGTACAAGTACCCCCGTCTCGGAGATCGCATTTTCTCGCAGGCACGCTACGCGGATATCAAGGCGCGTCAGACCAAGGACGGCTCCGAGATGCTGGTGATCACCACCGAAACCACCTACACCAACCAGGACGACGAGGTGCTCTGCATCTTGAGAGCGTCGATCATCCGTCGCTGAAGAGACCGGCAAGGGAGCGCGAGCGGTGGTGACAGCGGAAGACCTGCGTAACAGGACGCAAACCTACTATGACGACGTCGAAGTCGGTAACGAGATGCCGCCCCTGGTGATCGGCCCGATCACGCCGACGCATATCTTTCGCTGGAGCGCGGCGATCGAAAATTGGCATCGTATCCACTACGATCAAAGCTATGCCGTCTACCACGAGGGGCTGCCGAATATCCTTGCCCAGGGCTCGTGGAAGCAGAGCATCCTGCCGCGCTATTTGAAGGATTTGTGCCTGCCGGATGGCTGGGCCTGGAAGGTGTCGTTTCAGCATCGCGCGATGATCGTGCCGGGCGACACCATCACGGTGTGGGCCGCGGCGACGGGCAAGTACGAGAAGGAGGGGCTCGGCTTCATCGACCTCGACGTGGGTATGCGGCTGCAATCCGACATCGAGACCTGCCCGGGCAAGGCGACGATCGTATTGCCGATCCGGGGCGGCCGGCCGGTTCCCTATCCTTTCGTGGCGCCGGCGGCGAAATGATGGCGCAGACGAGATCCGAGGCGGGTCGATTCAGGCCCGATGCGAAACGCGCGCAGAAGAGGGTGAGAATGGGACGCTGGATAGCGATTGGCCGAGCGCCGGGTTGGGGGGACCTCGGAACGTTCAGCGCCAATATGAAAGGCCCGACCAAATTCCGGGTCGCCCCGACGACGACCATCACCACGGTTTTCGCGCTTGAGGATGGACGCCTCATCGCCGAATGCCATGCGGTGAAACGCGAGGCATTCGAAGCCTGGCTGCGGGACCAGGGATGGCAAGTCGAGAGCGTGACGCCGATCAAACATGTCGCTAAAACCGGCGACATCTGGAAGGTCGGCTGATCCGCCGCGGGGCTTCTTCGCCGTCACGCATGCCCGAGGAGTCAGCCCGCCAAGCGGTTCCACTTACGGCCACCGAGGAAAGCGTGCGATCGTCGCGCGGGCGCTTTCCAAGCAGTTGCTTGGCGTGTCAACGTGCGAGGAACGTCGGGATCGCCGCCGTTGGTCCGCGATCTCAATTTGCCCGATAAGTGCGTCCGTTTTTCGGGGTCAAGGCGAGGCGGGGCGCCGGCGGACTTGGACCGCAGCCGCGCCGGCCGGCTGCAGCAACAGCCGGAACACGATGCCGTGGGTGATCAGCAGTAGCGGCACGATGAAGGTCGGGATGAAGAAGGCGCCGCCCAATTGGCCGGCCTGGAGCCCGGCGTGGCTGCCCTGAAAAAAGGCGTCGAGAAGATCTGCGGTGCCCCAAATATTGAATACCCATACGGATATCAGCCCCGATTTCGTAGGTAGCAGCAGAAGCGAAAGCAAGGCGAGCAGTGCGGCTATGGAATCGCCATAACCGGTCGGAACGGCGGATCCTGTCGGTAGGCTGTGGGAAACAACTCCCGGCACCAGAAACGCCAGGCCGATGAACCGAAAACTATGGAGAATCAGCAGTCGGCGCAGCGCCTCCGCCCGCGGCAGACTGCGAAGCGCCGGCTAGATGTAGAGCGCGGTGACGATACCCCAGGCGACGAAGCCGAACGCGGCGCTGGTGAAAAAGAAGAGCTGCGGCAGCATGTCTAGATACCTCCCTCAAAAATTGAGGCCGCCGGGAAAGTGCGTTATGGTCAACGCTTGCCCTAGTGGCCGCCTATCGCCTAGCCTTTCGGTGCGCGCCGGCGCGGTGGCGCGGGCATTTCGGCTCGTTCGTTCGGGGTTGGCTCGCCCGGCTGCGGGAAGAGATTTAGGAAGGCGTCCGTCGCCTCGCGGGCGCGTCGTGCGATCTCGCGGGGAGACGGCCGGTCGGCGACGCGAAGCAGCAGGCTTACCATAAGATTGCCCCAGAGCAGCCCAGCGAATTTATCGGCCATGTCGTTGACGCGGCCGCCAAGGAGGCCGTCCGAGCGGGCTTGGGCCAATATCCCCGTCAAGGCAGCGCGGGCCGTTCCGCGGCCGATCGACTCCAGCATCTGCGCGACCTCCGGTGCGCGTACCGCCTCTGCGATGGCGAGACGGAAGACGGCGACGACAGTGGGGTCGCTGACCTCGCGCAAGAGCTGTGTCCCGAAGGCGATGAGTGCCCGGGCGAGGGTTTTGCGGTCGCGCGGGATGGGGAGGTCTGGGGAAACCTGGAGCCGCGTGGCGCGGGCGCGGATGCAAGCGGCCAGGATTTCCCGCTTATTGCCGACCAGCGCGTAGAGGTCCCGCTTCGAGACGTGAGCACGGGTTGCGATCTCGATCGTGCTGGTCGCGGCAAAGCCGCCTGCCATGAACGCGGACAGCGCGGCGTCGAGGATGCGCTTGCGAACCGCCGTCTGATCCGCGTTACCCAAATTCGGATTCGATGTCGATCCTGCCTGCATCGCTCGCCTCTTGACGAGGTACCAATAGGTACCGCATAGTTGAAGATATGGTACCGAACGGTACCTCGTCAAGAGGAATGACGGGCGGTCGGCACGCGCGGTCGGCGCCTCGGACTAGAGAGGGAAGCCGGAGATGGATCGCGACACGCTCCGCCGGGAACTGGTGTCCGCACCGGTATTGCCCCTCCTGCTGCGGCTCGCTTTCCCCGTCGTCGCGGTGCTGGTGCTGCAAACGCTGGTCGGGGTCGCTGAAACCTTCTATGTCAGCTTTCTCGGCACGGCGGCGCTTGCCGGCGTGACCCTGGTTTTCCCTGTCAGGATGCTGATGACGATGATGTCGGCGGGTGGCATCGGCGGCGGCGTTTCATCCGCGGTGGCGCGGGCCATGGGCGCCGGAAGAACGGCCGATGCCGATGCCTTGGCTTTGCACGCCTTATGGCTCGCAGTGATTTTTGGAGCCCTATTTACCGTGGGTGCGCTGGTGGGCGGCCCGCTGCTCTATCGCACCTTGGGCGGCGAGGGGCAGACGCTCGGCGCGGCGCTGACCTATTCACGGTTTGTCTTCATCGGCGCGTTCCCGATCTGGATCGTCAATCTGTTGGCGGCGGCCCTGCGCGGCGCCGGCAGCGTGCGGACCCCGGCAATCGTCACCCTGGCTGGCGCCGTCGTCTTGGTTCTGTTATCGCCAGTTCTGATCTTTGGTATCGGACCGTTCCCGCGCTTCGGCATCGCCGGCGCCGGGATGGCGGTGACCCTGTTCTATCTGTTTGCGGCGATCGTCCTGCTGCTGATCATGATCTCCGGTCGAGCCGGCCTTACCTTGCGATGGGCACCACTCAGGATGCGGCTGTTTGCCGATATCCTCGGGGTCGGGCTGCTCTCTGCTGCCGGCACCTTCCAACTCAACGTGACCATCGTGTTGGTGACCGGGGCGGTGGGGCTTTTCGGGGCGGACGCGCTCGCCGGCTATGGCATCGCGTCTCGGCTCGATTACCTGCTGATCCCTCTGCAATTCGGCCTTGGCACGGCGGTGGTGACACTGGTCGGCACGGCGACCGGTGCGGGCGATGGGGCGCGGGCGCGCCGGGCTGCCTGGACGGGCGCCTTGTTAGCCTTGGCGGTGACGGAAGCGATCGGTCTCTTGGTCGCCGCGGCGCCATCGCTCTGGCTCGGACTGTTCAGCCGCGACCCCGCCGTGCTGGCGGCCGGCGCGCTCTACCTGACGCGGATCGGTCCCATGTACGGTGCCATCGGCCTCGGCATGCTGCTCTATTTCGCCGGCCAGGGTAATGGGCGGGTGGCCGCACCGTTCTTCGCAGGAACCGTCCGGCTCGGGGTCGCGGCGGGGCTTGGTTGGCTGGCCGTTGCCCGTTTCGGCGCCGGCCTATCGACGCTGTTCGTCATTGTCGCGGCCGCCGCTCTTCTATCGGGTGCGCTCACGGCGGTGGCGGTCGGCCTGCAACTCGGCCCCGGAGCGTATGCGCCGTCGCGGGTACTCGATGAGCCTGCCGGCCAAGCGGGGCCCCTTACGGCGAGCCAAGAAAGCGCGCGATAGCCGCGCTGACGGGTTCCAAGCTGCTCGTTGGCGAGGCGAACGCCCGGCGACCGTGCCGGCAGGGAACCCCAGTCGGGTAGCCCAGCGCAAGTCGTGCCGGCAAGCGTCCATGGCCGAAGCGCCCTTGGTATCGTGCCGGCCATTGGCTGGGCATCGGCCTCAGGGTTTCAAGCCACTTGCGCGATCAGGCGCGTGGCGGGTTCGCCGGGACGGGCGGCGCGGCTTGACTTTGGCAGACCCCGGGGATTTTTCTGGCGGATCGGAACCAGGACCCCTATATAGGCGTCTTGACGCTTTTCCTGCGTGGGCGGTGCAGGACCTGCCGTTCGGCTATGCGGTGGGCGCTCACGAATTTGAAGAGCATTCTGGCCCGGAGAATCTGGGCCGCGACTTGCCGCGGAACGGCGCGATGCCTCAAAGCCCGGTCGGATGATCGATTGGGCGAAAGAGCGTCGGATTTCGTCAGCCGGGTCGTGCGGCGAGGGCCGTTTCAGCCCTTGTTTCTGCGGCCGAATGCGGTGGCCGCGGCGAGCTGCGCAACGGGCGGCCAGCCGGCTCCGGCACGGTGAGCGGCAAGTCGGGCAAGACCTCCGCGCGGCCGATGTCGGGTCCTGCACGTGGTGCCGCGCGCAGGCAGCTATGTGACGGTGACGAGCGGGGCTTGTTCGAAGCGGCGGTGAACCTGCCTCGGGACGGCGCCATGGTCGGCCGAGGCGGCCCATCTCATGGTCGAGCATTCAGGAGGACATGATGGCATTCAAACCGAACTATAACCAGCAACGGGCCGAGCGGAACCGCGCGGCGCAGGCGAAAAAGGAGGCCAAGCAGCGGGCGCGCGACGAAGCAACCGCGCGCCGCAAGGCAGAGCGGGAAGCGGCGGCCGCCGGCGAGCTTGATCCCGGCGAACCGCGCGACTCATGACCGACAACCGGACCAGACGGGACACGAACCGATGAAGCGCCGCGCAGTAAGCAGTTTTGTTCTCTTCGACGTAACCTATGTCGATGGCAGCCAAACCTCGAATCGCAAGGTTCCCAGCGCCACGCTGACGGAGCCGAATGCCGAGGCCGCGGTCAAGGCGGTCATCGAAGCGCAGGATCGCGAGATCGCGCTCGCTTCCGGCAGGCCGCGGGGCGCGATCAAGGCGGTCGTGCGCTCGCGCACCTGACGGCATCATTTCTCCAAGCGCCAGGCTCCGGAATAACGGACGGTCGCCGATCCGGATTCGCCCTGATTGGCGGTCCATTTCACTCGCGCGGAGTAGAGGTCTTGTAGTTTGCTATCTCGTCATCGGACGCCGCAGAACCGGGATTTTCCGGCGTCCTTTGATGCTGCCACGATGCGGCGCTCAGGTCGATCGCACTTTCCCGATCATGTCAGTGCACCGCCGCGTACATGATCTTTTCTTGGGTCGCGTCCTCGGGATTGAATTCGGCGACGATCTGGCCGCCGCGGGCGACCAGGATGCGGTCCGAGACCTTGAGAATCTCGGGGAGATAGGAGGAGATCACCACCACGGCCTTACCTTCGTTAGCCAAGCCGCGAATGATCTCATGGATTTCCTCCACCGCGCCGACGTCGACGCCGCGCGTCGGCTCGTCCAGGATGATCAGGTTTGGCTCCTGCACCAAGCTCTTCGCCACCACGACCTTCTGCTGATTGCCGCCTGAAAGTTCGATGATCTTGCTTTGCCGGTTGATGGCTGTAATGCGAGTCTTCTCCACCCAGCTTGCGGAGACGTCGTTGCGATGGCGCCGGCTGAAGCGGAGGCGCCGGCGGCCGAGAGGCGTACAGAGCCAGCCGAGA
This sequence comes from Pseudomonadota bacterium, assembly GCA_021793055.1. Classification (GTDB taxonomy): domain Bacteria; phylum Pseudomonadota; class Alphaproteobacteria; order Ferrovibrionales; family Ferrovibrionaceae; genus JAJYTL01. The sequence goes on along the minus strand of JAJYTL010000052.1, from coordinate 3,918 downwards.
TAGATATTGTCATCCACGGTCATGGTCTCGAAGAAGCCGCTGACCTTGCGATCCTCGGTGACGTAGGCGATACCGTCGTGCACCGCTTGCGCTGGCACGCGGTAGCGCACAGGCTTGCCTTCGAGATAGATCATGCCGCCGTTGATGAGGTTGCGCTTGCGGGCGCCGCAGATCACCTGCGCGATCTCGGAGCGGCCCGAACCAACCAAGCCGGCAATGCCGAGAACCTCGCCGGCGAAGACCGAGAAGGACATGTTGCGCACCATGGTGCCCTGGATGACGTTCTGAACGCGCAGGACGCGGCGGCCGCGGGGCGCCTTTTGCCCCGCGAGGCGCTTGCGGCCTTCCTCGACGCTCGGCAAGGTGCGACCGACCATGTGCTTGACCAGCGTCGCGCGGTCCATCTCTTTGGCCGGCACGGTGATGACGCGGGCGGAATCCCGCAGCACGGTAATGCGGTCGGCCATGGCCAGGGCTTCTTCGAGCGCGTGCGAGATGAAGACGATGGCGATGCCGCGGCGGCGGAGATCCTCGATCAGGAGGAAGAGATGCTGGGTTTCCTCTGGCGTCAGGCTCGCTGTCGGCTCGTCGAAGATGATGACCTGCGCTTGGTAATAGACGGCACGGGCGATTTCCACCATCTGCCGCTTGGCGGTTCCGAGGGTCGCGACCACCGCGCTCGGCTCGACGTCGAAGTTCATCGACTGCAACAGCTGTTGCGCGCTGATGTTGATGGTCCGAAAGCGCGAGAGGAACTTCTCGCGTCCGAGCTGCACGTTCTGCGCCACGGTCATGGTTGGGACCAAGCTGTCTTCCTGATAGACCATGACGATGCCACGCCGCAGCGCGTCGGCCGGACTCTTGAAGTCGCAGAGCTCGCCATCGAGGCGGATTTCGCCCGAGGACAGGCGGACCGCGCCGGCGATAGACTTGCAGAGCGTCGATTTTCCGGCGCCGTTCTCGCCGACCAGGGCGTGCACTTCGCCAGGATAAACCTCAAAATCGACGCCTTCGATCGCAGCAGTGCCCTCGTAGAGCTTGGTCGCCTGATGCACGGAAATCTTAGGCCGGCGTTCGGCCGGCGCGTCCGCGATGCTGTGGGCTGCGCTGGCGGGCTCGGTCATCGGTTTGCTCCCAAGCTGTCGAGATCCTGAACCAGGATGCAGTCGTTGCCCTTGGCGACCGCATAGAGACGGCCGTCAATCTCACGCGCCGCCATGATGCCGTGCTGGCGGCCGTCGACGCGGCTGTGAAACGAGCGCAGCGGCTCGCATTGGCTGTCGAGGCGCAACACTAGGCCGTAGGACCGCGGCGGTGCCCAGGGCTTGCGGATGCCGAGCTTCTTGATGCCGCCGCCCTGTAAGGGCTCGAGATGCGAGCCGAGGGTGCGGAGCGCCGGCCGGATCCACAAGACGGGGTCGACGGTCGCCATCATCTCGCGGCGGAACGCGCGATCCTTCAGCATCAATTCGACGAGCTGAGTGCGCAGCGCGAACAGGGCGAGCCAATGGCCGCCGCCTTGCGCTGGCGCGATGCGCGCCGGATAGCCGGGCATGTTGTCGATCACCACTTCGAAACCACGTTGGCCGGGGCCGCCGCTCAGGCGATATCGGGCGAGGCTGTGGTTCCAGCTTTGCGTGAAGAGGAGGCTGGCGCCGTTGTCTTCGACCTGCAGGCCATTCGGGTAGGCGAGACCATCGAGCAGCACCTCGGCGCGATCCGCGTTCGGCGGCCAGTAGGCGAGCCTTCCGGTGCGGTTGCTTTCCATCAGGTCCCAGATCCAGTCCTCGGCGTCGTGCAGCTGGCTGCCGACGGTGAAATAGACCCCGCCCCGGGACAGGTCTTCCGCGACCGCGGTGACTGATCGAAGCGGCACCCCGGCGAGTTGGCTGAGTTTGGCGCGGGTGGTGCCGGCGGCGTCTACGTGAAGTAGCCCGGCACCGTTCAGCGCGACGACGAAACCGCCATCGGCGAGCCGCGTCATGGCCGTGATCGGGGCCTCGAACTCGGCAATGGGGGTCGCGCCCGCGCCATTGTTGGGATCGACGCGCAACAGGCGCCGGCCGCTCGAGACAAAGAGCGCGCCGTCGCCGGCCGCGATGTCGTCCGGCGCCTCAAAGGTGCCATCGAGTGCCGGAAACGAGTCCAAGGCGCTGTTTGGCGAGTAGGCGCCGTCGAGCGCCGGGATGGCGTGCTGCTCGCGGTTTGGGAAGAGAAGGGAGTTCAGCATATCCGTGGCGGCAGACATCGGCGGCCTCCTATTCTGCTGCCTTGCGATGGGCGTCTTTGGCGTCGCCGGCGGGCTTCTTGCCCCAATAATCCTCGCAGGAGGTCCAGTTGGGGTCTGCGCCTTCGAGCTTAATGCGGCCGATGCGGTTGTTTTCCAGCCCGCCGAGGTAGAGGTAGCCGCGATCCTCGCGCATGGAGGTCAGGGTTGGGTGCGATTCGCCGCCCGGATCCCAATAGGAGGTCACCGGCTTCACGTTGGCGTCGAGCTTGATGATGCAGCCGTTGTTGATGCCGGGGAACAGCCATTCGTCGAAAGGCAGTTCCTTGATCATGCGCATGCGGAAGGCGGGATGGCGCATGGCGACGTCGTAGACCGGAGTCCGCATCGCCACCAGAGCCATCCAGTAGCCGCCGTCGGACGCGCGGTTGATGTTGTCGGGGCAGCCCGGCAGATTGGCAATGGCGACTTCCACCTTGCCCTTCTTCGGTCCGGCGATCCAGTAGCGCATCAAGCGCAGGCCGAAGGTCTCGCAGAACAATACGGACTGGTTGTCGTGAGTGACGCAGACGCCGTTGCAGAAGCGAATGTTCTGGACCACCGTGCGGGTCTTGCGCGTCGCCGGGTCGTAACAGACGAGGCGGCCGCTGCCGCGGCCTTCCAGGCCATCGACAGGCCAAGTCGACATGTCGAAGCGGGTTGTTCCCTCGCTAAAGTAGATCTTTCCGTCCGGCGCGATGTCGAGGTCGTCGGTCAGCTTGAGGCGCGAATCGTCGATCAGCTTGCCCCAAGTACGGTTGGTTTCGTCGGTCAGCTTGAATACCGTGCCGTCGGGTTTGACGCCGTAGAGCCCCATGCCGGCGGCGCAGACGAGAAGGTTGTCGTCGCGGTCGATGGCAAGGCCGAGGGGGCGGCCACCGATACGGGCGAAGAGCTCGCGTTTTTCGAAGTTTTCGCCAGAAAAGCGCAGGATCCAGCCTTGGCGGGTGCCGGTATAGAGCCGACCCTGGCGGTCGAGGATAATGTCTTCGGGACCTTCCACCTGATCGACCGCGATCGCCTCGGCGTTGCGCAGGCGATCGTTCATGGCATAGGGGCTGTCGCTGCCGCGGCGGGTCTCAGGCAAGACGCCATATTCGACCAGGGTCGGGTTAACGTAGCTTTTCTGGATCGCCTTGCCGCGGTTCTTGGCCCATTTCACGTCGAGACCGATGGCGACCAGAAGGATGCCGCCGTTGACGGCGCTCGTGACCTGGCCGGGAAAGCCAATTTGAATGAGGCCGTTGCCAAGGATGAAGATGATGCCGGCGCCGATCAGGGCCCGTCCGATGGTGCCGCGGCCGCCGGCGATGCTGATGCCACCGATCATTACCGCGGCGAGGGTCTCGAAGGCGAGGCCGTCGCCGGTCTGCGAGCCCGCGCTATTGAGATGTGCGGCGAAGAACAGTCCGCCCATCGCGGCGAGAATGCCGGAGATGACATAGGTCGAGAACAGAACGCCTTTGACGCTGATGCCGGCGTGGCGCGCCGAGCGGCGGCTCGCGCCGACGGCGGTGAGATGCCAACCGAGTCGCGAGCGGCTAAGCAGGATATGCGCGACCCCGGCCACGAGAAGCAGGCCCCAGACGTCGGTCGGAAGGCCGAGGATGCGGCCGCCGCCGAGCGCGTCCCATACCGGGCTGCTCGCGTTC
>JAJYTL010000051.1 GCA_021793055.1 Pseudomonadota bacterium | reverse complement strand
ACGCTGAAGACCATCATGGGCGTGATGGCGCCGCAGTCGGGAACCATCCGCGTCCACGGCAAGCCGGTGCAGGGGTTGCAGCCCTATCAGATCGCCCGCGTCGGCGTGCAACTGGTGCCCGAGGAACGGCGCATCATCGGCGCGCTCACGGTCGAGGAGAACCTGGAACTGGCGGCGCTCTCGGCGCCGCAGCGCTGGAGTCTGTCTCGAATTTTCGAGATATTCCCGCGGCTTGCCGAGCGGCGGAAAAACCACGGCAACGAGCTTTCCGGCGGCGAGCAGCAGATGCTCGCCATCGCCCGCGCGCTCATCCGCGACGCCCGGCTTATCCTTCTCGACGAGCCCTTCGAGGGCCTGGCGCCCTTGATCGTGCGCGATCTTATCGATGTCTGTCGCTTTCTCGCCGAGGAAGGCCGCACCATCATCATCGTCGAGCAGAACGTGGCCGCCGCCTTGAGTCTGGCGCAGCGCTGTTACGTTCTCAACAACGGCCACATGGTGTGGGAAGGGACCAGCGCCGCCCTCCGGGCCGATACCGAGACCATGCACAAGCACCTCGGCGTCTAGCGCGCGTCGATTTCGGCTCGGTCCGCCCCAAAATCATTCTGCAAATCATCCGGCGCTTCCCCCAACCGCCGGGAGCATGAGCCCGAAAAGTGGAACTGCCGTTCGGGATCGCGCGCTTGCCCGAAGTTCAATCTGCCCCGCGCCGTACCGCTTTCGCCGGGTTTTTGCCGTCCTCCCGGCGCCGGCCGCCCCGGGTGGCGTGTGCAAAATTCGCGCTGTGCGCCGAATTTTTCGGCACTTGCAACGGTTCGACCAAAATGGGACAATTCTCAGGTGGCCGGTGGCACCGAACGACACGCTCCGGTCGCAGAGTCTCGTACCGTCAGTCCGTATCGTGATCAGGTTTTTTGCCGAAGACGCTCGCCTGATTTTTGCGTGGCTCGTCGCGACGCCAAGCTCCGACGCGCCGACCGTGGATGAGGGGGGGGGAGAACATCAATCGAAATAATCTCTCACCAGAGAGATAACGCCTTGGTGCTCGCGGACGCTGCTCCGCGATCGCACAATCCTGTTCGGGACCGGCAGCGGCGTCTGATCCGAAACGGAAAGGCGCCCCTGTGCCGCGTTTCGCGCGGAGGCGGGATCTTAACCCGCCGCTTCGGCAAACCGGAACACAATCCGGAACACCAGAACAAACGTGGTCACATCGCAACCACCGTCATGGAGGAATAACAATGGAAGGCAAACTCGCCAATCCGGCGCCGCTCGGCTTGATCGGCTTCGCGACGACCACCTGGCTGCTTAGCATGGTTAACGCGGGCTGGTTCGACGAAAAGAGCATGCCCGTCATCTTGGCCATGGCGCTGGCCTATGGCGGCGCCGCCCAGGTCTTTGCCGGAACCCTGGCTTATTTCCGCGGCAATACGTTCGCCACCGTCGCGTTCCTCAGTTACGGCTTCTTCTGGTGGTCGTTCGCGGCCATCTTCAAGATCTTCGGCGTCCAGGGCGTGCCGGGGGCCTTCATTGGCTGGTACCTCTTCGTTTGGGGTGTCTTCACGTTTTACATGTGGATTGCGACCTTCCGTCACAACATGGCGTTGCAGCTCGTGTTCCTGACCTTGTGGATCACCTTCGTTCTGCTGGCGATCGGGGCCTGGTTCAACCTTGGCGGAATCCACGTGCTCGGCGGCTATGTTGGGCTGGTCTGCGCCGCCCTCGCGGCTTATCTGTCGGCCGCCGAGGTCATCAACGGCGATTACGGCCGCACCGTGTTGCCTGTCGGGCCGTTCAGCAGCTGATCGGCAGGCTGGCGTAACGCAAGGGCGACGCCCCCCGGGGCATCACGGCAGTGGGCCGGACGGCTCACGCGCCGGCCGATGTCTCCGGGGGGCGCTTCCCGAAGCCGGCACCGGGGCCCCCGTCGAGGCCGGATAGGCGGGCGGTTTCATGATCTTGCCCGTAGCTCCGGCGGTCGCTTTTCAGGCCTTGGCGAGTCGTGTTAAGACTCGCTGACGCTTCAACAAGAAAGCCCAAAAGTCCAATTGGGCGCCACGAGCGAGTTGTCGCAAATACCGTCGGGTTGCGCTTCGGAAGACCCGCGTCAGGATCACGGGAGGAAGACATGGCAACGAAAAAGGCATCGCCCGCCGCCTCGAACGACGAGGTATCGGAAGCGGAAATCGCGGTCCACTGGCAGGAGGAGGGCTATTATCAACCCTCGCCCAAGTTCATCGCCCAGGCGAACTTGACCGATACGGACATGCACAAGCGTTTCAGCCTGGACAACTTTCCCGAGTGCTTCAAGGAATACGCGGATCTTCTGACCTGGTACAAATACTGGGAGAAGACCCTGGACACGAGCAATGCGCCGTTCTGGCGCTGGTTCGTCGGCGGCAAGATCAACGCCTCCTACAATTGCGTCGACCGCCATCTTGAGAAGCACCGCAACAAGACCGCGATCCATTTCATTTCCGAGCTCGAAAACGAGCCGATCCAGCACATCACCTATCAGGAACTCTATGTGCGGGTGAACGAGGTCGCGGCGCTTCTGCGCAACTTCTGCGGCCTCAAGGCGGGCGACCGCGTGACGCTGCACATGCCGATGGTGGCCGAGTTGCCGATCACCATGCTGGCCTGCGCCCGCATCGGCGTCATCCATTCCCAGGTTTTCAGCGGCTTCAGCGGCAAGGCCTGCGCCGACCGCATCGTCGATTCGGCGAGCGACGTGCTGATCACCATGGACGGCTACTATCGCGGCGGCGCCATGCAGGATCAGAAGGAAAAGGCCGACATCGCCTGCGAGGACGCCGCGGCGCAAGGCCACAAGGTCAAGAAGGTCCTGATCTGGCAGCGCTATCCCGGCAAGAATTCGAGCCCCAGGCCAATGGTGAAGGGCCGCGACTTCATCATGAATGAGGTGCTGAAGGACTACCGGCTGACCCGCATCGATCCGGTCGAGATGCCGGCCGAGGCACCGCTTTTCCTCATGTACACGAGCGGCACCACCGGCAAGCCGAAGGGCTGCCAGCATTCCACCGGCGGTTATCTCGCCTATGCCGCCGCGACCTCGAAGTATTTCCAGGACATCCACCCCGAGGACGTCTATTGGTGCATGGCGGATATCGGTTGGATCACCGGCCATTCCTATATCGTCTACGGGCCCTTGGCGCTCGGCGCCTCGACCGTGGTCTACGAGGGCGTGCCGACCTATCCCGACGCCGGCCGGCCGTGGCGCATCGCGGAGGAGCTCGGCGTCAACATCTTCCACACCTCGCCGACGGCGATCCGCGCGTTGCGCCGCACCGGCCCCGACGAGCCGCAGAAGTACAACTACCACTTCAAGCACATGACGACGGTGGGCGAGCCGATCGAGCCCGAGGTCTGGCGCTGGTACCACGAGGTCGTGGGCAAGCGCGAGGCGGCGATCGTCGATACCTGGTGGCAGACCGAGACCGGCGGCTTCCTGTGCAGCACGGTGCCGGCACTGCATCCGATGAAGCCCGGCAGCGCCGGGCCCGCGCTGCCCGGCATCCATCCCGTGATCTACGACGAGGACGGCAACGAAATCCCGCGCGGCGCCGGCAAGGCGGGGAACATCTGCATCCGCAATCCGTGGCCGGGCATCTTCCAGACCATCTGGGGCGACCCGGACCGCTTCGTGCGGCAGTATTACGAGCGCTACAACAAGAAGAAAGGCAGCACCGACTGGCGCGACTGGCCCTATTTCGCGGGCGATGGCGCGGTGCAATCCGAGGACGGCTATTACCGCATCCTCGGGCGCATCGACGATGTGATCAACGTGGCGGGCCATCGCCTCGGCACCAAGGAGATCGAATCCGCGGCCCTCACCGTGACCGAAGTGGCGGAAGCGGCGGTGGTGCCGGTGGCGGACGAGATCAAGGGCCGCGTGCCCGATCTCTATGTCGCCTTGAAGCCCGGCGTCCAGGCGAGCCGCGAGTTGCAGGAGCGCATCTCCCAGGCCGTGGTCACCGAGATCAGCCCGATCGCCCGGCCGCGCAAGGTGTGGATCGTGCCCGACATGCCGAAAACCCGCTCGGGCAAGATCATGCGGCGCGTCCTTGCCGCGATCTCCTCGAACCAGGACGCGGGCGACGTCTCGACGCTCGCCAATCCCGAGATCGTCGACGAGCTCCGCAAGATGGCGAAGATGTAGCCCGCCGTCGCGGCGAAGCCCGAAGGCCGGCCGGCGGTTGCGCGCCGGCCGGTGAACCGCTAGATAGAACGAGGCCGCATTTCCGATCTGGTTCGGGCGGCCTCGTTTTTTGTTTGCGATGGAATGGTGCATGTCGTCCGTCCAATACGTCTATGTGATGAAGGGTCTGACGCGCACCTATCCGGGCGGGCGTCAGGTATTGAAGGACGTCTGGCTGAGCTTCCTGCCCGGCGCCAAGATTGGCGTGCTCGGCGCCAACGGCGCCGGCAAGTCGACGCTGCTGCGCATCATGGCCGGGGTCGACGAGGAATATCAGGGCGAGGCCTGGGCCGCCGAAGGGCTCGCCGTCGGCTATCTGCCGCAGGAGCCGGCGCTCGATCCCGACAGCACCGTCCTCGCCGTGGTGATGGAGGGCGTCAAGGAGACGGCGGCGCTGCTCGAGCGCTTCGAGGCGCTCAGCATGAAGCTCGGCGAGCCGATGGACGACGACGCCATGACGGCGCTGATCGCCGAGCAGGCGGATGTGCAGGACAAGATCGAGGCCGCCGGCGCCTGGGATCTGCAGCGCAACGTCGAGATCGCCATGGACGCGCTACGCTGCCCGCCGGAGGATGCGGTCGTCGGCACCTTGTCGGGCGGCGAGCGCCGCCGCGTCGCGCTCTGCCGGCTGTTGTTGAGCCGGCCCGATCTTCTGCTGCTCGACGAGCCCACCAACCATCTCGATGCCGAATCCGTCGCCTGGCTCGAACGCTATCTCAAGGATTATCCCGGCACCGCCGTCATCGTCACCCACGACCGCTATTTCCTCGACAACGTGGTGGGATGGATTCTCGAACTCGATCGCGGCCGCGGCATCCCGCACGAGGGCAATTATTCGAGCTGGCTCGAGGCCAAGGCGAAGCGCCTCGAACAGGAGGCCAAGACCGAGGAGGCGCGCCAGAAGAGCCTGCAGCGCGAGCTTGAGTGGATTCGCACCGCGCCCAAGGCGCGCCACGCCAAGGGCCAGGCCCGCATCAACGCCTATAACACGCTCGCCGCCGAAGCCGCCGAAGCGGTGGCGCAGACGGCGCAGATCGTCATTCCGCCGGGGCCGCGGCTTGGCGACGTGGTGGTGCAGGCCGAGGGCATCGCCAAGGGATACGGCGAGCGGCTTCTGTTCGAGAACCTCTCGTTCCTGATTCCGCCGGGCGGCGTCGTCGGCATCGTCGGCCCCAACGGCGCCGGCAAGACGACGCTCTTCCGGCTCATTGCTGGCCAGGAAAAGCCCGATGCTGGAACGCTTCGCCTCGGCGACACGGTGGTGCTCGGTTATGTCGATCAATCGCGCGAGACCTTGAATCCCAAGGCCACGGTCTGGGAGGAAATCTCGGGCGGCCTCGACGTCATCATGCTGGGCCGGCGCGAGGTGCAAAGCCGTGCCTATTGCGCGAGCTTCAATTTCAAGGGCGCGGATCAGCAAAAGCGCGTGGCTGACCTCTCGGGCGGCGAACGCAACCGCGTACATCTCGCCAAGGTGCTGAAGTCCGGGGCCAACCTGCTCATGCTCGATGAGCCGACCAACGATCTCGACGTCGACACGCTGCGCGCGCTCGAGGAAGCGTTGCTCTCCTTCGCCGGCGCCGTCATGGTGACCAGTCACGACCGTTGGTTCCTCGACCGCATCGCCACCCACATGCTGGTGTTCGAGGGTGAGAGCCACGTCGAGTGGCTCCAGGGCAATTTCCAGGATTACGAAGCCGACAAGAAGCGCCGCCTCGGCGGCGAGGCGGAACAGCCGCATCGGCTGCGCTACAAGCCGTTGCACCGAAGCTGAACGCGGCGCGGCGGCGGCATGCAAAAGAGGGAAAGATGGCGGGATTGAACGGAAAGATCGCTTGGATCACCGGCGCCGGCAGCGGCATCGGTCTGGCTGGGGCGCAGGCGCTGGCCAAGGCGGGCGCCCATGTCGTGCTTTCGGGGCGCCGGGCGGAGCCGCTCGACGCGGTGACGGCGGAGATCAAGGCGGCCAGCGGCAGTGCCGAGGCGGCGGCGCTCGACGTCGCGGATTCGGCCGCCGTCGAGCGGGTTGCTAAGGACATTATCGGCCGCCATGGCCGCGTCGACATTCTCGTCAACAGCGCTGGCCTCAATCTGCCGCAGCGCCGCTGGGCCGACATGGGCACGGCCGGCTGGGACCAGGTGATCGACATCAACCTGAACGGCACGCGCTATTGCATCGCCGCCGTGCTGCCGTCGATGCGGGCGCAGAAGGACGGCCTGGTGATCAACGTCTCGTCCTGGGCCGGGCGTTTCGTCTCGGGCCTTACCGGCGCCGCCTATACGGCGGCGAAGCACGGCGTCGTCGCGCTCACCATGTCGCTCAACATGGAGGAATGCGGCAATGGTATCCGCGCCACCGCGCTCTGCCCCGGCGAGGTCGCGACGCCGATCCTGAAAAACCGGCCGAAGCCGCCCTCGCCCGAGGATACTGCCCGCATGTTGCAGGCCGAGGACATGGGCCGGACGATCCTGTTCCTCGCCGAGACGCCGCCGCATGTCTGTTTCAACGAGATCCTGGTGGCGCCGACCTGGAACCGCATCTTCCTCGGCATCGCCGAGGCCGGGCCGCAGCCCTAGCGCATGGCTCGGCGCATGATCGCGAAAAGCGGAACCGCTTATCGTGATCATGCTTTAAGGCGGACGGGCCGCGGCGGGCGGCAATTGGATCGATCTCGCGCGACGCGCAACAGATGAGGAGAAGCCGGAGATGGCCGAATCGGTGATCTATCGCCAGGAGGGCCGCGTCGTGACCCTCACCCTGAACGAGCCCGAGACGCGGAACGCGATCTCGCCCGCGATCGTCGAAGCGCTGGTCGCGGCCTGCGAGCGCATCAACGGCGACATGAGCGTTTCGGCGGTGATCCTGACCGGCGCCGGCGAGGGCTTTTCCTCGGGCGGCAACGTCAAGGAAATGGAAAAGCGCGCCGGCGGCCTGTTCTCGCCCAAGGTGGCCGACACCCGGCGCGGCTATTGGCATGGCATCCAGCGCATTCCGCGCGCGCTGCACGAGCTTGAAGTGCCCTCGATCGCGGCGGTGAACGGCGCCGCCATCGGCGCCGGCTGCGACCTGTCGCTGATGTGCGACATCCGCATCGCCTCGGACAAGGCGGTGTTCGGCGAAAGCTTCCTCCGCGTCGGCCTGGTTTCGGGCGATGGCGGGGCCTGGTTCCTGCCGCGGGTGGTCGGGCTCTCGCGCGCCTACGAGATGACGTTCACCGGCGATTTCGTCGATGCCGAGACGGCGGCGCGCTACGGCCTCGTCTCCAAGGTCGTCGCCCATGACGCGCTGCTTGAGGAAGCGAACAAGCTCGCGGCGCGCATCGTGCGCCATCCGCCGCACTCGCTCCGCCTGACCAAGCGGCTGTTGCGGAATTCGCTCGCCATGACCCTCGGCGACAATCTGGAGATGGCGGCGGCGTTGCAGGCCATCGTGCAGCAGACCGAGGATCAGCACGAGGCGGTCAAGGCGCTGAACGAGAAGCGCCCGGGAAAATTCACCGGCAACTGAGGATCGCACCGCCATGTTCGCGCCGCCCGCCGTCATCGAAACGGAAGTCTTCGCACGGCTTCCCGACCGCTTCCGCGACAAGCGGCGGACCGCTTGGGCGGACGCCAACAAGGCCGGCGAGGAAATCGACAGCTTCCTCGAAGGCCCGTCCTTCGACCGCGACGGCAATCTCTATGTCGTCGACATTCCCTTCGGCCGCGTCTTCCGCGTCTCGCCGGCGGGCGACTTTACCCTGGCCGCCGAATACGACGGTGAGCCGAACGGGCTCAAGATCCATCGCGACGGCCGTATCTTCATCGCCGATTATCGCAACGGGCTGATGCACCTCGATCCGGCGAGCGGCGACGTGACGCCGATCCTGGAGCGGCGCCATTCCGAGCGTTTCAAGGGGCCGAACGACCTGATCTTCGATCGCGACGGCGATCTCTATTTCACCGACCAGGGCCAGACCGGCATGCACGACCAGACCGGGCGGGTCTACCGGCTGCGGGCGGGCGGCCAACTCGATCTTCTCGTCGGCACGGTGCCGAGCCCGAACGGCATCGCACTCAACCCGGCCGAGACCGTGCTTTACGTCGCGGCGACGCGGGGCAATTGCGTCTGGCGCCTGCCGCTGCACAAGGACGGCGGCACCTCGAAGGTCGGCGTCTTCATCCAGCTCTCGGGCGGTCTCGGCGGGCCGGACGGCCTTGCCGTGGACGCGGCCGGCAATCTCGCCATTGCCCATGCGGGCTTCGGCACCGTTTGGCTGTTCAGCCCGTTGGGCGAGCCGATCTATCGGCTGAAATCCTGCGCCGGGCTGATGACCACCAATGTCGCCTATGGCGGGCCGGACGGACGCACGCTGTTCATCACCGAATCCGACAGCGGCACCATCCTCAAGGCGACGCTGCCGACGCCGGGCCTCGCGATGTTTTCGCAGCGCGGCTGACCGCTGCCTCAGATCACCTTGCCGGGGTTCATCAGCCCCTTCGGATCTAGCACCGCCTTGATGCGCCGCATGAGGTCGATTTCGAGCGGCGACTTGTAGCGGGTGATCTCGTCGCGCTTCAGCCGGCCGAGGCCGTGCTCGGCGCTGATCGAGCCGCCAAGCTCGACCGCGAGATCGTGCACCATGTGGCTCACCGGCTCCCAGCGGTCGAGGAAGGCCTGCTTGTCGGCGCCTTCGGGCTGGCAGGGATTGAAATGGATATTGCCGTCGCCGAGGTGGCCGAAGGCAAGCGGCCGGACGCCGGGGATCATCGCCTCGACCGCAGTGCTCGCGCGGGCGATGAACTCGGCGATGCGCGAGACCGGCACCGAGATGTCGTGCTTGATCGAGCCGCCTTCGGGCTTCTGTGCCTCCGAGACCGAATCGCGCAGCTTCCACAAGGCGGCGGCCTGGGCTTCGCTTTCGGCGATGACGCCGTCGACGATAAGGCCCTTTTCCAGGCCGAGGCCAAGCACGTTCTCCAACGTGCGGCGCAGCCCGCCGTCGGCGCGGCCGCCGGAAAGCTCGATCAAGACGTGCCAGTTGTAGCGCGTCGGCAGCGGATCGACGGTATCCGGGATGTGGCGGCGCACGAAATCGATGGCGAGCCGCGGCATCAGCTCGAAGCTGGTGACGCGGCCTCCGCTTTCCGCCTGCGCGAGGCCGAGCAGCTCGACCGCGGCCGGCACGTCGCGCACGGCGACGAAGCCGACCTGCACGTCGCCGGGCTTTGGGAACAGCTTCAAGACCGCCGCGGTGATGATGCCGAGCGTGCCTTCGGCGCCGATGAAAAGCTGTTTCAGGTCGTAGCCGGTGTTGTCCTTGCGCAGGCCGCGAAGCCCGTCCCAGACGCTGCCGTCGGCCAGCACCACTTCGAGGCCGAGCACCAGCTCGCGCGCGTTGCCGTAATGGAGCACCGCCGTGCCGCCGGCATTGGTCGAAAGGTTGCCGCCGATCTGGCAACTGCCTTCGGAGCCGATGCGCAATGGGAACAGGCGGGTGTGCTCGTCGGCCGCGGCCTGCACCGCCGCCAGCACGACGCCGGCCTCGACCGTGATGGTATCGTTCTGCAAGTCGATGGCGCGGACGCGGTTCAGGCGCGACAGGCTAATCACCACCTCATCGCCGCCCTCGAAAGGCACGCCGCCGCCGACCAGGCCGGTGTTGCCGCCCTGCGGCACGATGCGGATGCCGCCTTCGGCACAGATCTTGACCACCGCCGCGACCTCGGCGGTGGTCGCCGGGCGCAGCACCAGCGCCGCGCGGCCGTGATAGAGGTCGCGGTATTCGTTGAGATAGGGCGCCATGGCGTCGGGCTCGGCGATCCAGCCTTTCGGCCCGACCGCGGCCTTGAGCCGCTCAAGAAGTCCGGGAGCGAGGTTCGTCATGGCCGCCAGAGTGGGACAAAGCCGCCCGCCGCGCAAGAGATTGGCGTCATCGCGGCGGGCGATGGGGCGGCCGTTCCGGCGGCGCCGTTAGAGCCGGATGGTGCCCCGCATGAAGGGCGCGCAGCGGCCGGCGATCTCGATCCGATCGCCGCGGTCCTCGCACCAGAGCGCGCCGCCTCGTTTCGATATCTGGCGCGCGGCGAGGCGGCTCTTGCCGAGCTTGCGCACCCAATAGGGCACCAGCGTGCAATGGGCGGAGCCGGTCACCGGGTCCTCGGCGATGCCGTGCTTCGGCGTGAAGAAGCGCGAGACGAAATCCCAGTCGCCGCCCGGCGCGGCCGGCGCCGTCGCGATCAGGCCGAGGCAATCGAGCGCCGCCACCTTGGCGAAATCGGGCTTGAGCGCGGCGAACTCGGCCTCGCTCGCGAACATGGCGAGGCCATCGCGCGCCGCCAGCACCTCGCGGGGAGTCGCGCCGAGCGCCGCCCCGACATCGCCGAGGCCGGGTTTCGGCGCTGGCAGGCGGGCCGAGAAATCCATCGCCAGCTTGTCGCCTTGCCGGGTCACGACAAGGGCGCCGGATTTCTGTGTCGCGAACGCGACCCGCTCGCGCCCCGGCTCGAGGACGCTCAGGATGACATAGGCGGCGGCGAGCGTCGGGTGGCCGGCGAGATCAATTTCCGCCACCGGCGTGAACCAGCGCAGCGCGAAGTCTTCGCCGGGCGGCACGAAGAAGGCGGTCTCCGAGAGATTGTTCTCGGCCGCGATGGCCTGCATCGTGCGCGCGTCGAGCCAGTCTTCGAGCGGACAGACGGCGGCGGGATTGCCGCCGAAGATGCGGTCGGTGAAGGCATCGATCTAGTAAAGCGGGATATCCATGTCGTCCTCGCGGGGAATGCCCGCCGTCAGCGCCGGGCGGCGCGGCGCAGGCGGTCGTTGATGGCGCGGCCGAGGCCCCGTTCTGGGATCGGCATCACGGCGATGGCGGCGAATTCCGGCCGATCCAGCGCATGCAACGCGGCGAAGAGCCCGGCCGCCGCCTCTTCGAGATCGCCGCTCGCGCTCAGGTTGACGACATTGGCGCCTTCCGCCGCGCCGGGGCCGAAGGCGATCAGCGCCTCGCCCGGCCGGGCCGCGGTCGCGTCGAGGCGGACCGGGCGGCCGGGCGCGTAGTGGCTCGCCAGCATGCCGGGGGAATGGAGTTCCTCGGTCGGCGGCGCGAGCGGGCCGATCAGCGCCTCGATCGCGTCGGCCGCGAGTCCGCCCGGGCGGAGCAGTCGCGCGGTTCGATCGAGCAGGCCGACGACCGTGCTCTCGACCCCGACGCGGCAGGGGCCGCCGTCCAGGATCAGCGCGATCTTGTCGCCGAGGCCGGCCGCGACATGCGCCGCCGTGGTCGGGCTGACGCGGCCCGACGGGTTGGCGCTCGGCGCCGCCAGGGGCTTGCCGCAGGCCTTGAGCAGATCGTGCGCCACCGCCCCGGCCGGCACCCGCACGGCGAGGCTCGGCAATCCGGCCGAGGCGAGTTCCGCCACCGGACAAGCGGATCGGCGCGGCAGCACCAGGGTCAAGGGGCCGGGCCAGAAGGCGGCGGCGAGCTTCTCCGCCCGCGCGTCGAAGACCACGAGGCGCTTCGCCGCCGCCGTGTCGGCGACATGGACGATCAGCGGGTTGAAGCTCGGCCGGCCCTTGGCGGCGAAGATCGCCGCCACCGCGCGCGGGTTCTCGGCATCGCCGCCGAGGCCGTAGACGGTCTCGGTCGGGAAGGCGACGAGGCCGCCGGCACGGAGGATGTCGGCCGCCTGGCGAAACGCCGCCGGGCTCGGTTGCAGGATCGGGCAAGGGGTCATGGCGGCGCAGTCTAGCCTTCGCACCGGGTCCGGCAAAGCGCTTCGGCGGCAAGCTTAAAGCCGTTCCATGGAAGGGCTTTCGCGGGCAATTCCCGTTGCCCCTGGCGGGCCGGGTTGGGATATTAGCGGCAACGGAATGGAGGTGAGGAATGGCCGACTATCGGGCGCCGCTCGGCGATATCGAATTCGTGCTGGAACATATCGCGGGATTGCGGCGGATCGCGGCCTATCCGGCCTTTGCCGGCATCGAAGCCGACACGGTCAAGGCGGTGCTGGAGGAGGCCGGGCGCTTCGCCGCCGAGGTCGTCGCGCCGACCAACCGCAGCGGCGATCGCGAGGGCGCCAGGCTCGAAAACGGCCGCGTGTCGACGCCGAAGGGCTTCGCCGAGGCCTATCGCCGCTTCGTCGAGGGCGGCTGGAACGGCGTCGGCTTCGCGCCGGAATGGGGCGGCGGCGGCCTGCCGTGGACGGTCGCCATCGCGGTGCAGGAGGTGATGACCTCGGCCAACATGGCGTTTTCGCTCTGCCCGCTGCTCACCCAGGGCGCGGTCGATCTGCTTTTGCATCACGCCGACCAGGCGCAGCAGGCAACCTATCTGCCGAAGATGGTCAGCGGTGAATGGACCGGCACCATGAACCTGACCGAGCCGCAGGCCGGCTCCGACGTCGGCGCGCTGAAGACCCGCGCCGAGCGCCGCCCGGATGGCACCTACACCATCACCGGCTCGAAGATTTTCATCACCTATGGCGAGCACGACTGGGCCGAGAACATCATCCACATGGTGCTGGCGCGCACCCCCGACGCGCCGCCCGGCACCAAGGGGATTTCGTGCTTCATCGTGCCGAAATACCTGGTCAACCCGGACGGCTCGCTCGGCGCCGCCAACGATCTGCGCTGCCTCTCGCTCGAACACAAGCTCGGCATCCACGCGAGCCCGACCTGCGTCATGGCCTATGGCGAGCAGGGCGGCGCCACCGGCTACCTGATCGGGGCCGAGAACGCCGGCATGAAGTACATGTTCACGATGATGAACAACGCCCGGCTCAGCGTCGGGCTGCAGGGCCTCGCCATCGCCGAGCGCGCCTATCAGCAGGCGCTGGATTACGCCAAGGAGCGCCGCCAGGGCCGGCCGCTTCGCCCCGGCGCGGCACAGGGCGCGCCGATCCTGGAACATGCCGACGTGCGGCGGACGATCATGACCATGAAGGCCGAGATCGAGGCCATGCGGGCGGTGATCTACCGCAACGCCGCGGCGCTCGATTGCGCCCGCGCTGATCCCGACGGGGAAGCTGCGGCCCGCGCCCAGGCGCGCGCCGATCTGCTGACGCCGATCTCCAAGGGCTGGGGCACCGATCTCGGGGTCGAGATCGCCTCGATGGCGGTGCAGGTGCATGGCGGCATGGGCTTCATCGAGGAGACCGGCGCGGCGCAGCATCTGCGCGATGCGCGCATCGCGCCGATCTACGAAGGCACCAACGGCATCCAGGCGATGGATCTGGTGCTGCGCAAGCTGCCCCTGGAAGGCGGCGGCGCGATGCGGGCGCTTGTCGACGAGATCGGCGCGAGTGCCGAGCGGGCGGTTGCCTCGGCCGCGCTTGCCGACGTCGGCCAGGCGCTCCGGCCCGCCGTCGCGGCGCTGGCCAGCGCCGCCGATCTGGTGCGCGAGATCGCGGCGCGCGATCCGAACGGCGCCGCCGGTCGGGCGAGCCCGTTCTTGAAACAGATGGGGATCACCCTGGGCGGCGCGTTCCTGGCCGAGGAGGCCCTGATCGCCGCCGATCTGCTTGCCGCGGGCGCGGCCAAGAACGGCGATTTCCTCAAGGCCAAGATCGTGACGGCGCGCTTCTACGCCGCGCAAATCCTGCCGCAGGCGGCGGCCCATGCCGCCGCTGTCGCCGCGCCCGACGAGAGCTTGTACGAAATTCCGGTGGCGATGCTTGGCGCCTGAGCCGGGCGCCG
>JAJYTL010000050.1 GCA_021793055.1 Pseudomonadota bacterium | reverse complement strand
CGTGGTATGCACGCTGCCGAAATAATTGTAGTCACCGGCGATCACCAGCATGGTAACGCCACTTAAGGCCGTCGCCGTCAGAAGCAGGAGACCAGTGCGCGGACTGGTGTGAAAATGCGCCATCTCCTCGATCGCGAAGATGGCGCCGGCGATCGGCGTATTGAAGGCGCTGGCGATACCGGCGGCGCCGCCCGCGAGCACGAGAAAATGCACGAGGTCGTGGTTCGGTTTCAGGCCGAGCCGGCCCAGCCCGTTCATCACGCTGCAGCCGATCTGAACCGTCGGGCCTTCCTTGCCGATCGAGGCGCCGCAGACAAACCCGACCAAGGTCAGGAAGACCTTGCCGATCGCAATACGCCAAGACAGCACAGAGTCGATGTTCTCGAGCTTCTGCATGTGCAGCGCGGCCATGGCCTGCGGAATTCCGCTGCCCTGGGCGCCCGGAAACACCCGCCGGGTGACGAAGACCACCGTCGCAAGGCCGATCGGGCATAGCGCGAAGACAACGAGCGGATGCGGCGTCGTGATGGTCCTGAACAATCGGATCGACCAATCAACGCCTGCCCCGAAGCCAACGGAGACGGAACCGACGACGATCGCGCTCAACCAGAAAAGCAGGCGCTGGTGCCAGACCGGCGACGGCACCAGACGCCGGGCGGTCTGCTTCAATCTCTCAGAGATAGGCTTATTCACGGACTTGTCAGCCTTTGGCAGGAAATTGCACGGCACGGCCGGCCCAGGCAAGACCCGCCGCGTCCTGGACCGCTGGGGCGATACCGCACGCGAGCCTCTGACAGCGGCCGGTCGGGTATCGGAAATGGCCCATCGACCGGATGAAAGGTGGATTCACGCGGTTCGGAGAAAGAGGTACCCCAGCGCCTGTCTTAATGTCTCGCGGCCGATTGTGCAACAGGCAGCGGAAAGGAGGGGGGACCGGTCGCCTCGATCCGGCCCCCGGGGCGGCCGCAAGATCGGCGGTCGTGGCGGTTGCGACCACGGCGCTATCGGCGGAAAATAGCTCGCGATCCGCGGCCCCCCGGCCGTCCGAACCGCCAGCCAGAGGTGCGCAATGTTCAGGATTCGCCGGATATGGGATACGGAAAGCGAGGCCAACGCGCTCGCCCTCCGGCAGGTCGGGGAACTGCTCGCGACATGGTTCCCCTATGCCCCGGCCCGCGATTTCGAGACCTTGCCGAAGCGCATCGCGCAGCCCTTCCAGCGCGGATTCCGCACCATTCTCTATGTCGGGGAGGGCGCCGGCGGGCGGCTGCGCGGTTGCGCCGTCCTCCTCCACGATGCCGATCTCCGTTTCTGCTTCCTCGATTATCTTGCCGCGGCGGCGACCCGGACCGGCAGCGGAATCGGCGGCGCCCTTTACGAGCGCGTCTGCGACGAAGCGCGAAAAATGGACGCCATCGGGCTGTTCTTCGAATGCCTTCCCGACGATCCGGCCTTGAGCCGCGATCCGTCGGTCCGCCGCGCCAATGCGCGCCGGCTCCGCTTTTACGAACGCTTCGGCGCCCGCCCCATCGCCCACTGCGCCTACGAAACGCCGCTGAAGCCGGACGACGACAATCCGCCCTATCTCGTGCTCGATCCCCTGGGCGGCGCGCCGCCCGGCCGCGACCGGGTCCGCGCCATCGCGCGTGCCATTCTGGAACGGAAATACGCCGCCATTTGCCCGCCCGGCTATATCGAGACGGTGGTGAATTCCTTCACCGACGATCCGATCCAACTCAGGCCGCCGCGCTATATCCCGGCCGGCGCCGCGGCGGTGCAGCCCCTGGCGCCAGCGATCGCGCGCATCCCGCTGGTCATCAACGACCGGCACGAAATCCACCATGTCCACGAACGCGGCTACGTGGAAGCGCCGGTGCGCGTCCGCCTCATCGCGCAGGAGATCGAGCGCCTCGATCTCTTCGAACGCATCGCGCCCGAGCATTTCTCGCGCGCCTGGGTCTATGCGGTGCACGATCGGAATTTTGTCGACTACCTGCGCAAAACCTGCGCCAAGATTGGCGCCGGGCCCTCGGTCTACCCTTACGTCTTTCCGATCCGCAATCGCTCGCATCCGCCACGCGATCTGCCGCTCCGTGCCGGTTATTACTGCATCGACACCTTCACGCCCCTGAACGCCAACGTCTACGCCGCGGCGCGGCGCGCGGTCGACTGCGCGCTGACTGCCGCCGAGCGGGTTCTCGCCGGCAACCGCTTCGCCTATGCCCTGATCCGCCCACCGGGCCATCATGCCGAGCGGAGCGCCTTTGGCGGCTTCTGCTACTTCAACAATGCAGCGATCGCCGCCCATTATCTCAGCCGCTATGGCCCGGTCGCCGTGCTCGACATCGACTATCACCACGGCAACGGCACGCAGGAAATTTTCTACGAACGGGCCGATGTCCTCACCGTCTCGATCCACGGACACCCGAGCGTGGCCTACCCTTATTTCAGCGGCTTCGCTAGCGAGCGCGGCGCGGGGTCGGGTCTTGGCTATAATTTGAACTTTCCCCTGCCCGAGCAGACGGCGCCGGAAGCCTATCGCCGGACGCTCGCCATCGCCCTTGCGCGCATCCGGAAATTCCGGCCCCGCTTCCTTGTGCTGGCGATGGGCTTCGATACCGCCAAGGGCGATCCGACGGGAAGCTGGGAGAACCGCGGCGAGGATTTCGAGCAGATCGGCGCCATGATCGCGGCGGAGAGCTATCCGACCGCGATCATTCAGGAGGGCGGCTACCGCACCCGGACGCTCGGCCGCAACGCCGCGCGATTCTTTGTCGGCCTCGCCGGGTTGAAGCGAGAAAGCGGCAAGCGCGCCGGCGCACCGGCAACCGCAACAATGCCGGCGCCGGCGGCCGCCTGCTGACGCGCCTTTCCCCTCAAATCAGCCGGCACGCCGCTTCGCGGGACCGCTGGTCGAGGTCAGGTTGTGGGCGGTGTTGATAATGCCGATGTGGGAGAAGGCCTGCGGGAAGTTGCCCAACTGACGACGCGCCTTGGGATCGTATTCCTCGGCCAACAGGCCGACGTCGTTGCGGATTTCGAGCAGACGCATGAACATTTCCCGCGCCTTGGCCTTGCGGCCCATCATGGCGTAATTGTCGGCGAGCCAGAAGCTGCAGGCAAGGAAGGTGCCCTCGCCCGCCGGCAAGCCATCGAGCCCGGTCTCCGGCGTATATCGCAGCACCAGGCCGTCCGAGAGCAGTTCCTTCTCGATCGCCTCGACCGTCGCGACGACGCGGGGATCGGTCGCCGGCAGGAAGCCGACCATGGGCATCATCAGCAGCGACGCGTCCAGCCGCTTCGAATCGTAAGCCTGGACGAAACAGCCCCGCTTGGCGTCGAAGGCCTTGTCGCACACGTCGGCGTGGATCGCATCGCGAAGCCGCTGCCACTGCTCCACCGGCCCGTCGTAATCGAATTGCTCGACCGCCTTGATGGCGCGATCCGCCGCCACCCAGGCCATCACTTTCGAATAAGTGAAATGCTGCTCGGGGCCGCGCACCTCCCAGATGCCCTCGTCCGGCTCCTGCCAGCGCGATTCGAGGAAGTCCAGAAGCACCTTCTGTACCTGCCAATGATCCTCGCTTTCCTCGAGGACGTATTTGCGGCAGGTGTGGAATGAATCGAAGATCTCGCCGAAAATGTCGAGCTGCCGCTGCTCGTAGGCGGCGTTTCCGACTCGCACCGGTTGGCTGCCGGCATAACCGGGAAGCCAGGGCAACTCCGCTTCGCTCAGCCGCCGCTCGCCGGAAAGCGTATACATGATCTGCACGTCCCGCGGGTGGCCGGCCACGGCGCGGAGCAGCCATTCGCGCCAAGCCTCCGCCTCGGCGCGGAATCCATTGATGAGCAGGGCGTAGAGCGTGAAGGTCGAATCCCGAAGCCAGCAATAGCGATAGTCCCAATTGCGCACGCCACCAACGAATTCCGGCAATGAGGTGGTAGCTGCGGCGACGATGCCGCCGGTCGGGCTATAGGTCAGCGCCTTCAGGGTGATCAGCGAGCGGTGGACTTCGTCCTGCCACTCGCCTTGATAGGTCGACTGCGAAATCCATTTATGCCACCAGGAATCGGTATTGTCGAGAAGCGCCTCGGCGTCCCGCTCGCGCGGTTCCGCCTTGTGCGAGGGATACCAGGTGAGGACGAACGGCACCTTCTGCCCCGCTTCGACGGAAAACCGAGAGACGGTGCGAAACTTCTCGCTGCGAAGATTGACCGGACTTTGGAACCGCACCGCATCGGGACCTGCCACCGCGCGCAGACCGAAATCATAGCGCCGCACCCAAGGAATGGAGCGCCCGTAATCGAAGCGAAGAACGAACTCCATCCGCATCGCGACCCGTCCGCGCAGGCCTTGCACGATGCGCACCACATCGAGGCTGCCCTCTTCTTCCGGATAGGGCATGAAATCGACGATCCGCACCGCGCCGCTCGCGGTGATGATATCGGTCTCGAGGACAAGGGAGTCCTTGCGATAGCGCCGCCGAACCGCCGTGACCTCGCCCTCCGGCGCCAACGTCCAGTGCCCGTGGTCTCGATTGCCGAGCAGCGCCGCAAAACAAGCCGGGCCGTCGAAACGAGGGAAGCACAGCCAGTCGATCGAACCCGCGCGGCTCACCAGCGCCGCCGTGTGGGTGTTGCCGATCAGCGCGTAGTCCTCGATCGGCGGGCTCTGATAAGCCGGCGCGGACGAGCTGCCGGACAGCTTGCCCACATTCACGCCCTCGCCCTCAGCCATGTCCGGCAAACCCCGGATAGAGCAACATCCCGCCATCGACCGCAAGATTCGCGCCGTTGACATAATCGGAGTCGTCCGACGCCAGCCAGCCCACCGCCTTGGCGATATCCTCGGGCTCGCCGATGCGGCCATAGGGAATGAGGCGCAGCAGATCGTTCAAGGCCTCCGACGTATCCCACGCCGGCCGGTTGATCGGCGTGCGGATCGCCCCCGGCAGGACTGCGTTGACCCGGATGCGCGCGGGTGCGAGTTCCTGCGCCAGCGTTGCCATCAACATATGAATACCTCCTTTGGTCGCGGCGTAATTGGCATGGCCGGCCCAGGGAATAACCTGATGCACCGAGCTCATGCAGATGATCTTGCCCGCCGCCGGGGAAATCTCGGGCTTCACGCCGCGGCGCCGGAACTCCCGCGCCGCCGCCCGCGCGCAGAGAAACTGTCCCGTGAGGTTGACGTCGAGAACCCGCTGCCAGTCGGCCACCGACATCTCAGCGAATTCAGCGTCTTTTTGAATCCCGGCATTGTTGACCAGGATGTAGACGGTGCCGAAAGCGGCAACTGCCTTGGCGAACATCTCCGTCACCTGCTCCTCGTTCGAAACGTCGGCAACCACGCCGAGCGCGCGGCCGCCGGCCTGCTCAATGTCCGCCACCATGGCCTCGACCGTGGCCTGTTCGTGCGGCAAGTGGTTGATCACCACCGGAGCGCCCTTGGCCGCCAGATGCAGCGCGCACGCACGCCCGATCCCGGACGCGGCGCCGGTTATGAGAGCGGGTTGTCTGGCAAAGGGCGATTGTTCCATCTCGTCTCCCAATTCCTGAAATGACGGCCCGCAAGGGCACACTTCCACGGCGCACGCTCACCATATCCGAGCCGATGCCGGCGTCCTTATGTCTTCGTCAGCGCCTCGACGAAGGTTCGGCTCCACCACGTCACGTCGCGCTCAACGATGTCCCGCATCATTGCGTGCCAGCGCTCGCGCCGCTCCTCGAACGGCATTGTGAGGCCTTGATCCAGCGCCTCGGCGACGCCTTCCACGTCAAAGGGATTGACCACCAAGGCGCCGCCGCCAAGCTGATCGGCAGCGCCGGCGAAGGCGGACACGACGAGGACACCCGGGTCCTCGGGATTTTGCGCGGTGACGTATTCCTTGGCGACCAGGTTCATGCCATCGCGGAGCGGGGTCACGAAACCGACGTGGGAGGCGCGAAAGAATCCCGCCAAAGTGCCGCGCGAATAGCTCTTGTTCAAATAGCGCAACGGAACCCAGTCGAATTCGGCAAAACGTCCATTCATGCGGCCCGCCTGCAGTTCGAGCTCGCGGCGGATCTCCCGGTATTGCGCGACGTCGATCCGCGACGGCGCCGCGATCTGAAGGTAGGTGACGCGCTGACGCCAAGATTTGTGATTGACGAGAAGATGGTGAAACGCCTTGAAGCGCAGGCTTAGCCCCTTGCTGTAATCCAACCGGTCGGCGCCGATGATCAGCCGCCGCCCCACCAAGCTTTCCCTTAGACGACGGGTCTGCGCGCTCTGCACCGCCTTGCGCGCGGTTTCGGCAAAGCCTTTGGCGTCGATGCCGACCGGAAAAGAGCCGACGCGAAGACGCCGGCCGAGGACGGAGATTTCGCCGTCGGTGCCGATTTCGGCGCCTGCCGACGCGCGCATGTAATCGCAAAAGGCGGTCACGCCCTCGGCGGTTTGAAAGCCCACCAGGTCGTAGGCGCCAAAAGCCTCGAACAGCGCCCGATGCACTGGAAGCGCCTTGAGCACAGCAGGCGGCGGCAAAGGGGTGTGGAGAAAGAAGCCTATTCGCCCGCGAAAGCCAAGGCGGCGCAACTCGGCGCCAAGCGGGATGAGGTGGTAGTCGTGGACCCAGATCGCATCGTCCGGCCGCAGCAGCGGCAAGAGGCTTTCGGCAAAAAGCCGGTTCACCCGCACGTAACCCTCGAATTCCGCGCGCTCAAACTCGATAAGGCCGAGACGGAAGTGCAGCAGAGGCCACAGCACGTTGTTGGAGAAGCCGCTGTAATAGTTCTGGTAATCGGCCGGCTTGAGGTCAATCACCGCATAGGTGATGCCGCGTTGCTCGCGCACCCGCGCCGGCGGCCCGGCCCCATCCTTGACCTCGCCCGACCAGCCGAACCAGAGGCCGTTGTTGGCCGCCAGCGTATCGCCGAGCGCGACCGCGAGCCCGCCGGCCGTGCGTTCGACCGGCGCATCCAAATTCACACGATTGGAGACGGCGACCAGTCGCGTCACGGCACGCACCGCCCGCAGTCACCGGCGGACAACAACTCCGCCGCCGTTCCGAGCCAGAGACGGAAGGCCTCTGGCGAGTCGATTTCAAACTGCGCCGCCGTCGCCGCGCCGGCGCCGACCCGGATGGTGATCCCGCCAAGCCGGTTGACTGCGGCAAATCCCGCTTCGTCGGTTTCGTCGTCGCCGACAAAAAGCGGCATGCGGCGGGCGAACGGCGGCGTCGCCATGAAGCGCTCGATCACGCGGCCCTTGTCGCCGCCCTTGAGCTGAAATTCCACCACCCGCTTGCCGGCGATCATGCGAACCGCATCGCCGTGGCGTGCCGCCAGCCTCGCCCCTAACGCCCACGCCGCAGGCTCGGCCTCCGGCGCGTTCCGCACGTGAAGCGCAAGGCCGAGGCCCTTGTCCTCGACCAGCGCGCCTGGGTGCCGCGCGGCGAAGGCCGCGAAGGCCGCGCGGATATCGTCGGGGATTTCGCCTTCGGCGAAGTTTCGCACGGCGCCCGAAGCATCGCGCCATTCGAGGCCGTGCTGCGCGCCGGCCGGCAATTCGAGCGGACGAAACAAGCGGTCGAGAGTTTCGAGATTGCGGCCGCTGATGACGGCAAGGGCGCCGTCGAGTCGCGCCTGGAGAATTCCGAGCGTATCGCGAAGCGCCTGCGGCACGATCACCGCATCCGGCGTCGGCGCCAGATCGAGCAAGGTTCCATCGACGTCGAGAAAGAGCGCGCAAGCGACCCGACCCGCGTCGCACGGCACGGCCAGCGCTGTGTCCGCGCCCGAACGGCGGCGAAGCGCGTCGGCCAGAGGGGGCGGCATCGCGCGCCCGACGCTATTCCGGGGCATATCGGTCGGCTTGCTGTCGACGATAGAAACTGCTCCAGCCTCCCATCGTTGTATGTCGGACGGCGCTTCGCCACCATGCGCGACCCGCGCGCAGAAACGTCACAAAATGGCAACGCAACCCGCGCCCGTTGCAGGCCGCGCGTCGCAACGCATGCGCATGTCCTTGATCCGCTTCACATTATGCGCCAAATCTCGCGCGCATGCAAGAAAGCCCGCCTGAGCGCGCAAGATCGCGTCAGCGCAGAGGTTCGCGGCTCCGGTCCTTGACCATGAAGATCGCGCCGGCGCCAAACAGTCCGGCCAGCATCAGATACCAGGCCGGCGCGAGAAGGTTGCCGCTAAGCGCGATCAATGCAGTCGCCACCATCGGCGCCGTGCCGCCGCCGATCCCGAGCCCAATGTTGAAGGAAACCGAATATCCGCTGAGACGATACTCGCCCGGAAACATTTCCGCCAACATCGCGGGCGCGGTCCCCATCACCAGCGCCAACAGGAAGCCGAAAAGCAACTGCGCGATCCAAAGACCGGCGATGCCAACCGCGCGCACCAGCGCAAACGCAATCCAAGCGACGGCGAACTCGGCGGCGAAGGCCGCGATCAGCAGGGTCCGCCGCCGCATCACATTGTCCGTCAGCCATCCGGCGATCGGCACCATGACGAGGGCCACGCCTTGCGCCGCGGTCGCGATACCGAGCGCCGTGCCATGCGGAATATCGCCGAAGCCGCTGGCATAGGTCGGCAGAAAGACCATGGTGAGATAATTGACGATGCCGTAGCCGGTGGTGAAGAGCGTCGCGTAGATCATCGTCCGCGGGCTTCGTTTCAGCGCGCGCTTCAGCGGCGGATCGGGATGCTTCCGCGCCTTGGCATCGGGCTCGTAGCCCGGATGACTCAGACGCCGTCGCAGAAGATAGCCAAGGATGCCAAGCACGCCGCCGAGCAGAAACGGAATGCGCCAAGCCCAACTGTAAAGCGCAGAGCCATGCGCGAAGGTCACGGTTGCCGCCGCCACGCCGGCGGCGAGTAGCATGCCCCCCGTAGAGCCGATATTGGCGAAGCTGCCGGCGAAGCCGCGGCGCGGTGGGGATGCCGTCTCCACCAGATAGGAGACCGAGCCGGTGAACTCGCCGCCGACCGAGAAGCCCTGGAAAATACGCACCAGCAACAAAAGAATCGGCGCCGCAAGGCCGACCTGGCCATAGGTCGGCAGAACGGCGATGGCCGCGGTGCAGCCCCCCATCATCACGACAGAGAAGACGAGCAGAAAGCGCCGGCCGATGCGATCGCCGAGATGGCCGAGAACCGCGCCGCCGATCGGCCGCATGGCGAATCCGATGGCGAAGCCGCCGTAGGCGCCGATCAGCGCCGCGATATGATCCGCCGAGGGAAAAAAAAGATGCGCGAGGGTCGGGACGAAGAAGCCGTAAAGCCCGAAGTCGTACCATTCGACCACGTTGCCGACGGTCCCCGCCGCAAGGGCTTCGAGCGAAAGCCGCCGCGCCGCGCTGCGCGCGATAGCCGCGTTGTTTGGCGATGACACCAGCCGTCCCCTCTGGTTTCCCCTCCGTGTCGCTGACAAAGCGCGCGAGCGCCCCGACGTGCCGGCGGAGCTTAGCCGCTTTCGCGCGATTTTCCAAAATTGGGTTGACCGTGCGGCGCCCCCCGGCGCGGCAGGCGGCGATCAGCCAGCCTTCGCCGCCGCGTCGATCAGATCGAGAAGGCGCTCGGGACTGAGCGGATATTCCGCGATTCGAACGTTGAGCGGCGCGAGCGCATCGTCGACCGCCGAGATGATAGTCGCAATGGCCGGAATGGTGCCGCCCTCCCCCGCGCCCTTGATGCCGAGCGGGTTGAGCGGCGAGGGCGTCTCGATATGCTCGACCTCGATCGGCGGCATTTCGGTCGCCAATGGGAGCAGATATTCGCCGTAGTTGGTGGTCAGCGGCTGGCCGCTCTCGTCGTAGACCATGCGCTCATAAAGCGCGTTGCCGATACCGTGCACGACACCACCGACGATCTGGCCGTCGACGAGACGCGGATTCAGCAGCCGACCGCAATCGTGCACCACGAGATAACGCAAAATCTTCACCTCGCCGGTCTCGATATCGACCTCGACCTCGGCCGCGTTGGTGCCGTTGGCGAAGGGAGTCTGGCGCGCCTCGAAATAGGCGGTGGCGGCGAGATCGGGCTCGACGCCAGCCGGCATCGGCTGACCCGGCGCCCCGGCGAGACGGCGCGCGATCTCGCCGAGCGTCACCTTCATCTCGGGCACGCCCGCGACATGAACGATACCATCCTCGATCACCAGGTCCTGCTCCGCCGCCTCCAGCATGTCGGCGGCGACTTTCAGCGCCTTGGCGCGAACCCGCTCGGCCGCGAGCTGGGCGGAGGATCCCGCCGTCACCGCGACGCGGCTCGCGACGGTTGCGATGCCGAGCGGAAATTTTCCGGTATCGGCCGCTTCGACCTTGATGCGCTCGATCCGGACACCGAGCCCCTCGGCGCAGATTTGCGCCAGGACCGTGGCATGGCCTTGTCCTTGGCTCGCGGCACCGGTCCGCAGCACCACGTCGCCGCTCGGCAAAACGCGGATGCTGACGCCCTCGAAGGGCGCGAGACCGGTATCCTCCACGTAAGCGGCGATGCCGAGGCCGAGATAGCGGCCTTCGGCGCGCGCGGCCTGTTGGCGCGCGACGAAATCGGTGCCTATTTTCGCCATCACCCGGTCGAGACAGGCGTGATAGCTGCCGCTGTCATAGGAAATCGGCGAGCCGTCCCTGGCCTTCATGCCGGTCTCGTAGGGAAACTGATCGGGACGGACGAAGCTCCGCCGGCGCACCTCCGCACGGTCGATCTTGAGCTCGCGGGCAACGCGATCGGCCATGCGTTCGAGAACGAAAGCCGTGTTCGGCCGGCCGGCGCCGCGCACCGGCGTGTTCGGCACCATGTTGGTGAATACGGCGTCAATCCGGATATCGAGGCAGGCCAGCGCGTACGGTCCGGGAAACGCCGCCAGCGAGGTCGCCGGCAATAGCACGCCATAGGGAACATAAGCGCCGTTGTCGTGGATGCAGCGACCGCGCAGGCCGAGAATACGGCCGTCGCTTGCCGCCGCGACCTCGACATCCCAGAACTGATCGCGCTGCTGCGTCGTGGCGTAAAAGTGCTCGCGGCGATCCTCGATCCATTTCACCGGCCGCTGCAGTCTTTCGGCGAGCAGCGCGAGTACGATCTCCTCGGCATAAAACCCGGCCTTCGGCCCGAAGCCACCACCGACATCCGGCGCGGCGACGCGGAGCGTGCTTTCGTCGCGCCCGAGATAGCCGGCGAGCAGGCGGCGGACGAGATAAGGCGCCTGGGTCGAGGTCCAGATCGTCAGCTCGTCGGGGCCCGGGTCGAAGCTCGCGACGACGCCACGGCATTCCATGGCGTGGCAGCCGCCGCGATGCTGCGACAGCGTCTCGCGGAAGACGTGCGGCGCGCTGGCAAAGATCGCCTCGGTATCGCCGAATTGCGCCCGCAGCGTCGCCATCAGATTGTCCGACGCGCCGGCATGCGCGGTGGCGGCGTCGGCGTCCAAGGCCTTGCGGAACTCCGCCATCACCGGCAGCGGCGCGTAATCCACCGCGACCAGGGCCGCCGCGTCCTCGGCGACCGGCCGGCTTTCGGCGACCACCACGGCGATGGTCTCGCCGACGTAGCACACTTCCTCGCGCGCCAGCGGATGCTGGGTGATCGACTGCTTAATCACCGGCGCGGCATAGGGCTGCGGCATCGCCGCCGCCATGCGCGGGCCGAAATCGGCGGCGGTCAGGACCGCGACCACGCCAGGAACCGCCGCCGCCGCCGCGACGTCGATGTCGCCGATCTTGGCGTGGGCATGGCTGCTCCGCACGAAGGCCGCGTGCAGCATGGCCGGCAGATGAATGTCGTCGACATAGCGGCCACGACCGGTGATCAGCTTCGGATCTTCCAGCCGCTTGACCTCGGCGCCGATATAGCGAACACCCATGATCAGCGTCCCTCGCGCATGACGCGCGCCGCGTCGAGCGCCGCGGCGACGATGTTTTGATAGCCGGTGCAACGGCAGATATTGCCGGAAATCGCCCGCCGGATATCCGGTTCATCGGCGTTCGGATGGGCTTCGAGATAAGCCGCGAGGCTGGTCAGCATGCCCGGCGTGCAGAAGCCGCATTGCAGACCATGATGTTCCCAGAACGCCGTCTGCAGCGGATGAAGCGTGCCGTCGGGCCGGGCAAGGCCCTCGACCGTGGTGACCGCCGCGCCATCCGCCTGCACCGCCAGCATCAGGCAGGACCGCACCGCCGCGCCGTCGACCAGCACCGTGCAGGCGCCGCAGACGCCGTGCTCGCAGCCGACATGGGTGCCGGTGAGGCCGATCTCGTGGCGAAGGAAATCCGCGAGATGGGTGCGCGTCTCGACCTCGCGCTCGACCGCCTTTCCGTTCACGGTCAGCGAGATGCGCCTTTTCTCAGACATCGTGTCCTCCTCCCGCGCGCGCCAGCGCCAACGCCAGCGCGCGCCGGGTCAGGGTCGCGGCCAACCGTTGCCGATAGGCGGCGGAAACATGGGTATCGGAAAGACAATCGAGACGGCGCGCCATGGCGGCCACCTCGGCGAGAACCTCGGCGCTCGGCGCGACGCCCGCGATCGCCACTTCGGCCGCTCTCAGGCGCACCGGCTTCACGTCGACGCCGACCAGCGAAATCGCGGCGCGCTGCACGCAGCCAGCGCCATCAAGAGCCACGAGACAGGCGACGCCGACGATGGCGAAATCGCCATGTCGCCTCGCAAACTCTAAGAAGGCCGCGCCATGCGGCTCGCGCCAGGGTGTCAGGCTCAAGCCGATCAGCGCTTCGTCGGGCGCCAGATTGGGCGTCATATAACTGAGACCCCAATCGGCGAAGGCCACGTCGCGCCGCCCGCGCGGCCCGGCGACGTGCAGCGTCGCGTCGTAAAGCGCGGCGATTCCCGGCAATTCCGCCGCCGGATCGAGATGGCTCAAGCTGCCACCGATGGTGCCGCGATTGCGCGTCTGAAAATGGCCGACGCAGCCAAGCGCCTCCTGCATCACCGGGCAGCGCGCGGCGATCAGCGCGGAACGTTCCAAGGCGGCCTGGCGCACCGTGGCGCCGATTTCGATGAGGCCATCGCTTTCGGCCAGATGCGAAAGCTCAGGAATCCGGTTCAGGTCGACAACATGATCCGGAATCACGTAACGCATGTTGAGCATCGGCATCAGCGACTGGCCGCCGGCCAGCAGCTTGGCGTTTTCCACCTGGCCGAGAATCCCGACCAGATCATCGAGCGTCCTCGGGTCGTGATAGGCAAAGGGTGCGGGCTTCACCAGGACCTCCCTACGTCAGCGGCCGCGGCCGAAGAGACCGCGCAGCCAACGGCCGACAATGGCGCGCAGCGCCGCCCAGAACAGCGACAGCCCCGAGATCGCGTTGTCGCGCCCAGGCGGCGTTTGCGGCGATCTTGGCATCGGTGTCGGCGCGGCCGTGGCGGCGGCTTGAGCCGCTTCCGCTTCGGCCGCCGCCGGCGCGCTGTCGCCGATCAGCCGCCGCAGGTTATCGGCGAATTGCCCGATCAGCTGATTGGCGATCTCCTTGATCAGGCCCGCGCCGCGGCCATATTGCGCCACCGCGCCGACCAGCTGCAGATCGGTCTTGACCTCGACCCGCGTCGCGTCGCCCTCCGGCTTCAAGGA
Organism: Pseudomonadota bacterium; assembly: GCA_021793055.1. Taxonomy (GTDB): domain Bacteria; phylum Pseudomonadota; class Alphaproteobacteria; order Ferrovibrionales; family Ferrovibrionaceae; genus JAJYTL01. Next base: position 457 of record JAJYTL010000050.1, on the reverse strand, counting down.
AAAATCCACCGTCGCCGAGGCGCTGCCGCGGCCTTTGCCCTCGGCACCCTTGGCGACCAGCCGCGCCTCGTGCCGCGCGTCGTCGCGGCTTACGAGCTCGGCCGCGCCGGCAAAGGCAAGCTGAACCGGACCGACCCTGAGCTTGGCCTGACCGCGGAAATGGCTCGCGTCCACCATCTCGGTCAGCTCGGCGCCCGGAAGGCAGGGCGCGATGCGCGCCACGTCCAGAAGCAAGGGCCACGCCTTTTCGGGCGGCATGGGGACCAGAAAGCTATTCTCGAATTGCATGATTCAGCCGATGACCTGGGAGGGGCGATTTCACGGCAAGATGGCGACGTGTTGCAGCGCCGAGAGGGCGCGCCTTTCGGCACGGCCGATATGCTGCACGAGCAAAGTCCCGGCGCGACGGCCGTTGCGCGCCTGAAGCGCGTCGATGATGGCGCCTTGCGGGTCGACC
>JAJYTL010000049.1 GCA_021793055.1 Pseudomonadota bacterium | reverse complement strand
GCGACTCGGCGTTTCCGGCCCCGGCCAGGCGCGGCGGCCGGGGCCCTCGCTTTCTGTTATCTGCGCCGGCTTTCTTCGGCCCCGGCCCTCGACATTTCGCGCGTTCGAACGCAAAATCACGCGCCATCGCGGAGGCTTGGCTGTATACCATCGATCGTGGCGCGCTGACGATCGCCTCTATAGGGACTTTATGACATTGGCGTGGGGGCCAAGTGGCTGAATCTCCTCTTTCCGGTATCAAGGTTATCGAGGTCGGGAATTTCATGGCGGGCCCGTTCTGCGCCATGCAGCTCGCCGATCTCGGCGCCGATGTGGTGAAGGTGGAAAACCCCGACGGTGGCGATCTGGTGCGCGAGACCGGTCCCTTTCTCGATGGCCATGTCTCTTCCAATTTCGTTCGTCTCAACCGTAACAAGCGGAGCCTCGCGCTCGATCTCAAGTCGCCGGCCGGCAAGGAGGTCTTTCGCCGTCTCGTCGCCGAGGCCGATATCGTGGTTGAGAATTTGCGGCCGGGCACCATGGCCGCCCTCGGTCTCGATTATGCCAAGCTCGCTTCGGCGCGGCCCGAGTTGATCTACGTCGCGGCCTCCGGCTGGGGCCAGGACGGGCCTTATGCGCCGCGGCCCGGCCTTGACATCATGGCTCAGGCGATGTCGGGCCTGATGACGATTACCGGCGAGCCCGACCGCCCGCCGGTCAAGGTCGGGGTGCCGGTCTGCGATCTGGTCTGCGCACTCTATGGCGCGCTCGCCGCGGTCTCCGCCCTCGAGGCGCGCCGGCGCACCGGCCGCGGCCAGCTAATCGACGTGTCGCTGTTCGAGGCCGGGGTATCGCTCGCGATCTGGGAGGCGGGAAAATATTTCGCCACCGGCGAGGTGCCGAAGCCGCAGGGCTCGGCGCACCAGGCGAGCGCGCCTTATCAGGCGCTGCGGAGCGCCGATGGCTATTTCACGGTCGGCGCCGCGTCGCCGAAACTTTGGGAAGCCTTCTGCCGCGTGCTCGGTCGCGAAGACCTGATTGGCGACGCCCGCTTCGCCGACAATTCGCGGCGCATGGCCAACCGCGACACCCTGATCGGCCTCATCGAGAGGATCACCGTCGAGCGGCCGACGGCGCAGTGGATCGAGAGCCTGCAACGCGAAGGCATTCCCTGCGCCGCGATCCAAACCTACGATCAGGTGTTTCACGATCCGCATCTGGCGGCGCGCGGCTTCTTCCCCAAGGTGGCGCATCCGGTTCTGGGCGCCGTGGAGCAGATCGCCTCGCCGATGCGGCTTTCCGATACGCCGACCCGGCTCGAGCGCGCCGGCCCGCTGCTCGGCGAGCATACGCGCGAAGTCCTTGCTGAAATCGGGTACTCGGCCGCCGATACCGCGGCCCTCGTCAGCGCAAACGTGGTAAGGGAATCATGAGCGAATATCTTCTGTTCGAAATCCGCGACAACGTCGCCCGCATCACCTTCAACCGGCCGGCGTCGCGCAACGCGCTGACTTTCGCGATGTACGAAAGACTGGAGAAGGCCTGCGGCGAAATCGCCGCGGACCGTTCGGTGCGGGCGGTGATCTTGAGCGGCGCCGGAGACAAGGCCTTTGCCGCAGGCACCGATATTTCCGAGTTCCGAGCCTTCAAGACGGCGGAAGACGCTCTCGCCTACGAGAGCCGCATCGGCCGCGTGCTGGGCGGCATCGAGAAGCTCGGCGTGCCGGTCATCGCGGCGATCAACGGCGCCTGCACCGGCGGCGGCGCCGGCATCGCCGCGGCTTGCGACATGCGCCTCGGAACGCCGACGTTGAAATACGGCTTTCCGGTCGCGCGCACGCTTGGCAATTGCCTTTCGATGGACAATTACGCCCGGCTCTCGGCGCTGATCGGCGCCGCGCGCCTCAAGGAGATCATCTTCACCGCCCGCTTCATCGGCGCTGACGAGGCGCGGGCGATCGGTCTCCTCAATGAAGTGCTGCCGGACGGCGCCGCGCTGATGGCCCGCGCCGAGGAGCTCGCGACGCTCATGGCCGGTCACGCGCCGCTTACCTTGCGCGCCACCAAGGAGGCACTGCGGCGCCTGGTCTCGAAGGCGGCGCAGGACGAGGACAAGGACTTGATCATCAGCTGCTACACGAGCCGCGATTTTCGCGAGGGCATGGAAGCCTTCCTGAACAAGCGCGCGCCGAACTGGCGCGGCGAATAACTTCGTGCGGTTGGGACCGGTCTTCGCCGCTGGTAAACGGGGTGGGCTTCGGCCCGGGCGCTGATGAGTGCCGGCTCGGCTTCGCCCGGGGCGCGTCCCCGCATATCGGTTATCCTGCATCGCGCCGGCGCGGCGGCAGCGATCGAGGCGCTTCGCCGTTCGCTCGCCGTGAACCATCCGGCGTGGGATTTCGAGCTTCTCGCCGCTGAATATCGGCCCCAGGCGGCGGGCGGCCATCCGCGCTCCGATCTCGCCTGCGAGAGCCTCTCCGATCTTTCCGCCGCGCTGCAGCAGTCGACGGGCGAGGTGGTGGTGGCCTTGGAGGCAAAGCACCCCGAGGCTACGATTCCGGACCTCGTGCGGCCGATCCTCGATGGGCGCTGCGACATGGCCGTGGCCTCGCGCCACGTGCCGGGAGGCGGCGCGCCCGGCGCCACCGTGGCCCAGCGGCTCGGCTCCCGCTTGGGGCGGGTTCTCGCCTGGCCGTTTGCCGACGTGCGCGACCCCTTGTCGGGCTTCTTCGCCATCCGCCGGTCCGCGCTCCCCGCTGTCGGGTTGCACGGGGCCGACGTGTTCCCGGTTCTGGCCTTGTCGATGCAGACCGGCGACCGATTGCGCGCGATCGAGGTGCCGGTCGTCACCCCGGCGCCGCCGATGGCGCTGTCGCTCGACGTCTTGCGAGCCCGGCTCGAAGATATCCATGCCCTGACCACGGTCGCTGGCGGCACGGTCTCGCTCGGCAACGCGACGCGCTTCGCCGCGGTGGGACTTTTGGGCGTCGGCATCGACCTCTCGATCTTCGAGACGCTGCTTCGCGCCGGGGCGGGGCTCGCCACCTCGCATATCGCGGGTTTCGTCGTCACGGCCGTGGTCAATTATCTGCTTAATGCCAGTTGGACCTTCAAGGCCAGTCCGAGCGTCGCGGGCGCCAGGATTGGCGGCCAGATCGTCCGCTTCCTCGTCGTCGCGCTGCTCGCGTTGTTCTTCCGCGGCGGCGTGCTGGCGCTCGCGGTCGATATGTGGGGCCTGCCGCCGATCGCCGGCATTCTGCTCGGCATTGCCGTCGCCACCGTCATTACCTATCTCGGGGACACTTTCTATGTCTTCCCGCCGGCGGTGAAAGGCGTCTCGGGGGCGCTGCGTTGGCGCGCCGCCGCGGCCGGCGGTCTGGCCTATCTCGGTGCCCTCCGGCTGGTCTATCTCGGGCTGCCGGTGCTGTTGCCGGAAGAGGCCTATTACTGGAACTATTCCCGCCACCTAGCGCCCGGTTATCTCGACCATCCGCCGATGGTCGCCTGGTTGATCCGCCTTGGCACCGAGATTTTCGGGCACAATGCCTTCGGTGTCCGCTTCGGCGCCGCGCTGGCCTGGATCGTCGCCGCGATCTTCGTCTATCGCCTGGCGGCGAACTTCTATGACAAATCGGCGGCGCTGGTCGCGCTTCTTTTGATGTCGGCGTTGCCGTTCTTCTTCGGCATCGGCCTCCTGATGACGCCGGACGCGCCGTTGGTCGCGGCTTGGGCCGCGGCGCTGTTCTTCCTCGAGCGGGCGCTCCTCGCCGATCGCCGTGCGGCTTGGTGGGGCGTTGGCCTCGCGGTCGGCCTCGGCATGCTGTCGAAATACACGATCGCGCTGCTCGGGCCCGCGACCCTGGTCTTCGCGGCGTTGCGGGCGCCCTGTCGCGTCAATTTCCGCCGCCCCGAGCCCTACCTCGCGCTGCTTCTCTGCTTTGCCGTCTTTTCGCCGGTGATCTATTGGAACGCGACCCATGCCTGGGCGTCGTTTGCCTTTCAGGGGCCGGACCGAGTCGCCAGCGGGATTTATTTCGGCCTGCCCGCCCTGATCGGCGACGTGCTCGTCCTTTTGAGTCCGACCGGCCTCGTCGCCGCCGGCCTCGCGGTCTGGCCGCGGCGAGCCGATCGGGGGATCGGCGATCCGCGGCGGCTTTTCGCGCTGGTATTCGCCCTGGTGCCGCTCTCGGTCTTTGTCGCCTTCAGCTTGTTTCACGACGTGAAGTTGAACTGGACCGGCCCACTCTGGCTCGCTGTCCTGCCGGCGGTTGCTGCGGCGATCGTCGGTCCGCCCGGCGCCGCTCTGGCGCGCGGGACGCGGCGGCTCAGGAGCGCTTTCGGCACGACGCTCGCGATCCTGATGCTGATCTACGGCGTCGGCTTGCATTACATGGTGCTCGGCGTGCCGGGACTTGGCTACCGCGACGATCTTCGCGGCCTTCCCATCGGCTGGCGCGCCTTCGCCCGCCAGGCGGCGGCGATCCGGCAAGATGTGGCGCGCGCGGGCGGCGGCCAGCCGATCTTCGTCGGCATGGACAAGTACGACTTCGCGAGCGAGCTGGCCTTTTACCTGGATGCGCACCATCGAGGCCCGGAGAGTGCGGTCGGACGCAACCTTCTCGGCCAGAACGCCTTGATGTATGGCTACTGGTACCGGCCGCGCGACTTCGCGGGAAAGACCTTGATCATGATCGCCTATGGCGCCGATGATCTTTCCAACCGGATGGTCGGAAAGTATTTCCAAAGGCTGGGGCCAGTGGAGACGCGGCGCGTGACCAGGCATCATGACGTGGTCGGCACGTTCTACTATCGGGTTGGCTACGATTACCGGCCGGGCGGCGAACCGAACTCCCCGAATCGCGGGCGGAGCGGCCGATGAAGGTCGATCGCATGCGCTGGATCGATTACTGGGTGGGGCAGCCGCTGGCGGCGCTCTTGGTCGGCGCGCATCGGCTGTGGTGCTTCTTTCGGCCGGAGCGCGCGGTGACGCCGGACAAGATCCGGCGCGTCCTCTTTATCGAGCTCTCGGAGATGGGGAGCGCGATTCTGGCCGATCCGGCGATGCGCCGCGCTCGCGAGCTTTATCCCCAGGCCGAGCTCTACTTCCTGATCTTTCACCGCAACCGCGCCAGCCTCGATCTTCTCAAGACCATCGACGCCGATCATGTCCTCACGATCCGCGTTACCAGCTTCGCGACGCTGACCCTGGATACGCTCGGCGTGCTTTTCCGGCTGCAGCGGCTCGGTATCGATCTGGTCGTCGACCTCGAACTCTTCTCGCGCTTCTCGAGTCTGCTGTCGCTGCTCAGCGGCGCGCCGCTCCGCATTGGCTTTCATCGCTTCTATACCGAGGGGCTCTACCGCGGCCATCATCTGACCCATCCGGTTCTCTATAACCCGCATCAGCATATCGCAAAGAACTTCCTCGCCCTGGTTCACGCCGGGGTCGAGCCGCCGGACGAGCTGCCGCATACCAAGCGGATTTTCCGCGACGACGAGATTCGGCTGGTGCCTTACGCGGCCGCGCCGGCAGCGGTGTCGGCGTTGCGCGGGCGCCTTGTCGGCGCCTTTCCGGTGCTTGATCGCGTGCGGCGGTGGGTGATTCTGCATCCCAACGCGAGCGAGCTGATGCCGCTTCGTAAGTGGCCGCTCGACCATTTCGCCGCCCTTGCCAAGCGCCTGCTCGCCGATCCGACGCTTGCCGTTCTGATCACCGGCGCGCCGGAGGAGCGCGCCGATGCGGCGGCGATCCGGGCGGCGGCGGCAGACGGGCGCCTTGTCGATCTGACCGGCTTCACCAAACTCGAGGATTTGCCGCTGCTCTACACCCTTGCCACGGCCATGGTGACGAACGACAGCGGGCCGGCGCATTTTTCCGCGCCGACGGGGCTCAAGACCTTCGTGTTGTTCGGGCCGGAGACGCCGCGGCTCTACGGCGCCATCAACGACAACGCGGAATTCATCTACAAGGGGTTGAGCTGTTCGCCCTGCGTCTCAGCGGCCAATCACCGCCGCTCGCCCTGCCGCGACAATCAATGCATGAAGCAGATCGGCGTCGACGAGGTGTACGATCGCTTGCGCGGCTTCCTCGAAGCAAATCCGGGCGCTTGATTCCGCCTTCGCTCAGGCCTTCGGCGCGCCTGGTGCGTGCGGTTCGTCTTGCGCCAATTTGCGCACGAACTCCAGAACCCGGCGCCGCAGCAGCGGGCTCGGGATGTTGTAATGCGCCCGGACCAGTTCGAGGCTTTCGCGCCGCGCGAAAATGTCCTCGCCGTTTTCGGCCGGCATGCGCGCGGCGATGGAGCCTGATGCGGCGGAGTCGGTCGTCGCTTCCTCCAGCGCGCCCATGCCATCGAAGAAATAGGCCGGCGGCACGTCCAGGATCTGGCCGAGCTGGTAGAGCCGGCTCGCGCTGATCCGGTTGACGCCCTTCTCGTATTTCTGGATTTGCTGGAACGTAAGACCGATCGCCGCGGCCAATTTCTGTTGGCTCAGTCCGAGGAGGCTCCGCCGGCGCTTGAGGCGCTTGCCGATGTGGATGTCGATCTGTACCGCAGCGGCCTCCTCGGATTTCGGGTGTCGCATCTCAGTCCCCCTGGTTGCGCGGCCCGAAATCGAGGTTGAGGCGCAACGATCCTTCCCTTGCACAGGGGCCGAACGGCAGTGCGTCGTGCCGGATTGGACTTGTCGCGCGTGGCCTCTCGACCGCCCGACAACCCTAGGCAGAATTCCACGCGGGTGTTATGTCAAACCCGTGGCAAATAAATAACCCTATGCCGTGGCACCTGCTTGGCGGCGCGGCCGAGCTGCCGTGGGTTCAGGGCGTGCGTGGCAAGGCGACGCCGATCAGGCTGTCGCGGGTGATGAGCGCGGCGAGCGCCGCCTCGTCCAGAACATCGGTGCCGGCGGGGCGGCGCGGCAGCACCAGGTAGCGCATGTCGGCGGTGGAATCGTGAACGCGGACCGTCACGTTGTCGGCGATCTCGGTGCCGAACTCGTGCAGCACCGCGCGCGGCTCGCGCACGACGCGGGAGCGATAGGGCTTGCTCTTATACCAATCGGGCGGCAGGCCAAGCAGCATGCGCGGATAGCAGGAACAAAGTGTGCAGACGATGACGTTATGGACCTCGGGCGTGTTCTCGACGACGACGAGATGGGTCGGCCCCATCGAGATGCCGAGTTCCTCGCAAGCGGCGGTGCCGTTTTCGAGCAGGCGTGCCTTATAGGCGGGGTCGACCCAGGCGCGGGCGACGACGCGGGCGCCCTGCGCCGGCGTGCGGGCGTCCATCGCCTCCACCGCCTCGCGGATCGCGGCGTGGGTGAGGATTCCCTTCTCCACCAGAAGCTCGCGGACCGCGCCCTCCATGAGCTGATAGTCGGTGAGCATCGCGGGCTCGTCCGGCCCTGCCGGATCGGCATGCGGATGGGAATGGCTGTGATCCTCAGACATCGGTATCGGCCTTTTCCAGCCAGTGTTCGTAGATTTCGATATCGACGGTATCGCGCGTCGGTCCGTCATAGTCGGGCCAGACCTCGGGCAATTCGAAGCGCACGCGATAGAGCGGTTCCTCCGGCTTGCCGGGGCGGCCGTAGGCGAGCTCTTCCGGATTGGCGAAGGCGCCGCAAATGCGCTCGACGACGCCGCTTCGACCGCGGATGTAAAAGGGCGTGCGGATATGGCCGGGCGGTTCGGCGAAGCGCACCGCGACGGCCTCGCCGACGGCGAAGCGCGGCCTCACGGCTTGGCCTCGCCCGTAGCCGGGTCGTTCCAACGCGCCTTGAGCGTCTCCATATTGCGGCCGAGCTCGTCGATGCCGATCACGCCCTTCTCAATCAGCACGCGGGTAATCGCCGAGATCCAGCGCTCGTAATAGCTGAGCTTGTCGTAAGCGTCGGCACCCAGGGTCTCGATGCCGCGGCGGAGCTCGTCGACACGGACGAGGCCAGCCTCCGACAGCAGCACCAGAAGCGCGTCGACGCGCTTTTCCCAAAGCGCGTAGTCGTGTTCGCCGCGCTCGACGGCGCCGCCTGCCAGACCTCCGATGTCGTGATATCCGCGCATGTCGGCCGTGTCCCGATGCTGCCAAGCGATCATGTTGCCGCGCCGCCCCTGGCGTGGCAAGGGCCTTGTCCGCCGGCCGTTCGGCTCAGCCGAGAAAACGGCCGAGGCGAACGGCGGTCTCGCCCGGCGGCGGCGCCTCGGCCGGCATCACGAGGACGCAATCGTCGTAAGGGGTGCGGACGGGCTGCGCGCCGTCCTTTGCGATCATCGTGCCGGGCCTTGGGAACGATGTCGAGGCAGAGGTAGCGGGCCGCGAAGGCGAAGCTCTCGTCGCGCACGGTTACGGCGGCGGTGACCGCGATTCGCCGCTGGCGTTCCGGCGCGCCGTGGCGGGAAAGCCGATGCAAGGTTTCCGGCGCGATCATGCCAAGCGCGGCAAGGAAGCGGAGCGCGCTCTCGATCGCCACTTCCTTCGCCATCGGCTCGGCGTGCTGGCCGCATTCGATCAGCAGCGCGGTCTTCGCGCTCTCGGCCAGGGCGAAGTCGCCGTAATCGCGCATGCGTGGGCCGGCGGCGTGGCCGGCGTCGGCGATCAGATATTCCGGGTAACCCATGGCCGCCGCCAGCCGTTTGCCTTTTTCGGTGACGCCGGTGAGCGCCAGCGCCAGGCCCGGGTCCTGCATCGAGTGGAGATCGAGAAGATAGTCGGCGCTGTCGATGACCGTCTTGAGCGCCCGCGCCCGCGCCAACTCGCGGCTTTGCCGGGGGCCTTGCAGAATGGACTCTGACCACAGCCGGTTGAAGTCTTCGTCGAGGTAGCGCGCCGGCTCCGGTCGCGCGGGCCGGCCGGCGGCGTGGGCCGCGACACTGGCGAAGAGGAGCGTCAGCCGGCCGCGGAGCGGCCGGATATTTGCCTCGAACAGGAACGCCAGCGCGTGCGCGCCGCAGATCTCGTTGCCGTGCGTCAGGGCGCTGATCACCGCATGCGGCCCCTCGTGCGCCGACCCGAAGGTGGTGACATAGGGGATTCCGGTGTTGCCCTCGGCCCAGCGCTCGATATTGATTTGCGGCAGCTAAGCCCTATCGGCGGCAGTCACGGTGCGTCCTCGTCGGCCCGGAGGGTGGCCTCTGGCCGTTTTCTTAGCACGTGGCGCAGCCGTCGCCCAGGTGGCCGTGGCGGCCCGCTCGCGCCCCGAGAGATAGCGCGCGACCGTCTGGCGCAGCGCCTCGCGGGCAAGCTGGACGCGCTTGCGCACGTTCTCAGGCGAGAGCGCGAGGACCGCGGCGATCTCCTGGTAGGAGAGCTCGTCGATAATCCGCATGCGGAAGGGCTCGCGTAGGTGGCGCGGCAGATTGTTCACCGTGATCTCGGTGAAGCGGGTAATTTCATTGCACCAGAGATTTTCCTCGGGCGAGGAGGGGATGCTGGTGAAGATGCCGGGATCGGTCGCCATCGTGATCCGGGCATCCTCGGCGCGCTGGCGGCGGCGGCGCTCGCGGTGCAAGTCGAGGCGATGGTTGTAGATCAGGCGGCTGAGCCAGGGGCGCAGATCGGTGATGTGGCCGGCGCGCGCGCGCGTCTTGTATAGGGCCTTGAGCGCCGCCGAGCCGAGGGCATCCTCGGCGGCGGCCCGATTTCCCCGCATCAGGCGCAGGCAAATTTTGGACAGCCGGCGTCGATGCAGCGCCCAAAGCCGCCAAAACGCGTCATCGTCGCCGCGCGCCAGATGCTCAAGCAAACGGCGCTCGCTTTCCGCCTCGGTAAGCGGAGGGGAAGCCAGCCGACACCCGCGCAGGGGCTGCGGCGGCGCAGCGCCGCTACGGTTATTGGCAACCTTAGATATACGTCCTCCGACCCCGGGTACGCAAAGAACCCCAGTATTTCCATATGCTCACTGTCATTATGAACGCCCGCACCCACCATGATGTGACGAGAAATATATTTTTTCTCTACTAAGAGTGGTATTTTGCTAAACTGAAACTGGGCGTGTCCTGACCTTGCGGCCGGGGCGTGGACAGGGGAAATTTTGCCGTGGCCTCTGCCGGCGCCGGCGTCGTGCAAGGCGCCAAGTCTTTCGAGGGCGGGCGCCGCTATCCGGTCAGGAGCCGAAGCGCCCGGGGGGCACCCGCGCACCATGGTTTCGGGTCGAGGCAACCTGAAATCATGTTCGTCTCTATTGCGATGACCGGGCGCATGACTCCGAAAGGTGGCATCACTTTTCGGAGTCATGTTCTAGAAGATGAATTGCTCGTCGAGGATTCGCTCTTCGAGATTATGCTCGGGATCGAACAGAAGCCGGAGACTGACTTCCGGCGCCTCCTCGATCTCGACCGCGACCACGTCGCGCACCTCGGTAAGGTCGGCGACGGCGCTGACCGGCCGCTTTTCGTGCTCGAGGATTTCGAAACGCACCTTGGCGCGGCGCGGCAACAGCGCGCCGCGCCAGCGTCGCGGCCGGAACGGACTGATCGGGGTAAGCGCCAGGATGCCGGCGTTCAACGGAATGATCGGTCCGTGTGCGGAGAGGTTGTAGGCCGTGCTACCAGCCGGTGTTGCCACCATCACGCCATCGCAAGCCAATTCGTCGAGCCGGACGCGTCCATCGATCGAAATACGGATCTTAGCGGCTTGGCGGGTTTCGCGCAGCAGACTCACCTCGTTGATGGCGAGCGCTTCCTGGCGATGGCCGGCCGCGTCGCGGGCGATCATGCGCAAGGGATGCAGGATCGCCGTTTCCGCCACCTCGAGACGGTGCGGCAGGTCGGCGATCTTGTAGGCGTTCATCAGAAAGCCGACGCTGCCGTGGTTCATGCCGAAGATCGACAGGTCGCGATGCATGTGCTGATGCAAGGTGCGGAGCATGAAGCCATCGCCGCCAAGCGCGACGATGACCTCGGCCGCCTCGGGGGCGACCTGCCCATAGCGGCGGGTCAATTCGCGAAGCGCGGCCTCGGCCGCGTCGTTATGGTCGGCGAGGAAGGCGATCTTCTTTGGGGCCAACGGTAACGGTCCTGGCAATAGTCCCCAGAGGCGGGCGGGTCGAGTATAGCGAAGCCCTTGGCCGGCGCCAGGGCCGATGGGCGAGGTCGAGGTCGAGGTCGAGGGTCGGGGGCGACGGGCCGCGGCGTCTAGCCACCGGTTACGCTCATGTGGCGCGACACCGCCGGCCGGTTGACGCGGCGGTCGATAATAAAGTCGTGGCCCTTGGGTTTGCGCCCGATCGCCTTGTCGATGGCGTTCTCGAGCAGCGTATCGTCGTCGCTGGCACGAAGCGGCGTACGAAGGTCGGCGGCGTCGTCCTGGCCGAGGCACATGAACAGCGTGCCAGTGCAGGTGACGCGCACGCGATTGCAGCTTTCGCAAAAATTATGCGTGAGAGGGGTAATGAATCCGAGCCGGCCGCCGGTCTCGCGCACCTGCGCGTAGCGCGCCGGCCCGCCGCTCCGATAATCCGATTCCTCCAGCGTCCAACGGCTTTGGAGCCGCGCCCGCACCAGCGAGAGCGGCAGATACTGGTCGGTGCGGTCGCCGTCGATGTCGCCCATCGGCATGGTCTCGATCAGCGTCAAATCGAAGCCTTCGGCCCCGCACCAATCGATCAGGCGGTCGAACTCGCCGTCGTTGATCCCCTTCAAGGCGACGGTGTTGATCTTGACGTGGAGCCCCGCGGCCTTGGCGGCGGCGAGTCCCTCCATGACCTGCGGCAACCGGCCCCAGCGGGTAATGGCGCGGAACTTCGCCTCGTCCAGGGTATCGAGGGAGACGTTGATCCGGCGCACCCCGGCAGCCTTGATCTCGGCGGCGTATTTGGCGAGCTGGCTGCCGTTGGTGGTGAGGGCCAGCTCGTCGAGGTCGCCGCTGGTCAGATGTTGGCCAAGATTGTGGACCAGGCTCATGATATTGCGCCTTACCAGCGGCTCGCCGCCGGTCAACCGCAGCTTGCGCACGCCCTTGCGGATAAAGGCGGCGCACAGCCGTTCCATCTCCTCAAGGCTCAAGAGTTCGGCCTTCGGCAGAAAGGTCATGTCTTCGGCCATGCAATAGATGCAACGGAAGTCGCAGCGATCGGTGACCGAGACGCGAAGGTAGGTGATGTGGCGGCCGAAAGGATCGATCATGGCTTCGATTCTGGCATGGAACGCGATCGCCCCCAAGGCAGTTACCATAACAACTATATCGAAACGGACATAGGGGCAATTCCGGCCGGGGCAAGCCAAGGCCGGCGAAGAAGGGCGACCCGGGCCGCTTTGGGCCGGCCGTGCAGGTCAAGGCGGGATCGGTATCGGGCGGGTCCGGCTTCGGCGCGGGCGGCGCGCAAGCCGCCGACGGCTTCAAGTGCCGTGCGATATCTGCTTGATGGCCTCGAGGTAGTCCGGGTTCAGCGCCCAGCTGCCGGTGAGCCGCGAGGCTTCGCTGCGAAGCATCGAATCGAAGAAGTTCTTCAGCTTGAGCAGGGAGTCCGCCGGGATTTCGACCCCGTCGCGGACTTCGTGAAGATGCTTATAAAGCGTGGCGTAGACGGCGCGATCCATGCCGATGCTGCGGCAGACGATCGCGAGCGGGCGGCCATCCGGGTCGTAGATGATGCGCCGCACCAGAGCCGGGCGAAGACCGCTCAGCTTGGCGAGTCCGAGTTCAAATAGGGTGACCTCGCCCTGCTGCAGGGTCTTGACCAGGAAGCCATGACTGATCTGGCCGCCGCGATGGAGCTTCTCGATCAGCCGCCGCGAGGCTTCATGGGGATCGGGCGCGAGGTCGTCGGCGCGTCCCGCCATGGTGTCGACGGCAGCCGAGACTTCGGCGTCGAGGCCTTCGACGTCGACGTCGAAGTTCTTGACGATGTATTGACGGAGCGCCGCCGAAACCCAGGCGTACATGCGTCGCGCCACCGGTCCGGGCAGGTCCGGGCGGCGGACGAGCGGCGCCTGGAATTGGTCGATGCGCTTGGACTCGGCGGCGAGATGCTCCATCAGATCGGTCGATAGCTCGGCCGAGTGGTTGTCGAGGAGCGCGGTGATGACATCCTCGTTGCCGGTGTCGGCGAGTGCCTGGGTGACGGCGGCACCGATGTTGCTGCGGCTGGCGATGGCGAGCTGGTGCTGCAGGGTCCGATAGCGCACGATGTCGACCAGATCGGGATCCTGCAGCACGTGGCTTTCCATCAGGATCGGGTAGGCAAGCTCGATCGTGTCGTTGGCCAGCATCAGAACCAGCTCGCGGGGCGCGCCGGGATTCCGCGCCAGCTGCTCGGCCAAGCGCATGCGCACCGACATTTCGATATCGCGGCTGAGGCGGCGCAAGATGTCGCTGACCAACGCGCGCTCGGTATCGCTGAGCTCCGAGCCGCGATCTTCGAACAGCTGCCACAGGTCGCGATAGAGTGTCTCCCTGCCGGCCGGAGACTTCTTCTGGGCGAGATCGATGAGGCGTTCGGCCTCGACCGTATTTCGGATACGCATTAAAGCGACACTCCCGCATCAACGGGCCATCCCGCAGGGTAGCGGTCGAGAGCTTAAGGCTTGGTAAAATTTCTGCGGACTTTGTGAGGCTTTGTCGTGACCGGCCGAAGCTTACGCGAGCCGGGATGCGCCACCCGCGTCTCCGCGCGGTGCCGGGACCAGGTGCAGTCGTCTTAGGCGAGCGGAAGCGTGACGGCGAAGCGACTGCCGGCGCTGGAGCTTTCGTCGAGGGTCAGGTCCCCGCCCATGAGTTGGCAGAGTTGGCGCGACAGCGCGAGGCCGAGGCCGAGGCCCTCCTGCTGACGGATGACCGCGGTGTCGTGGGCCTTGCGGAACTTCTCGAACACGATCTCGCGCTTATCGGCGGGGATGCCGAGGCCGGTATCCCAAATCGTGATCCGGGCGCGCCCATTCCCCTCGCGCACCTCGACCCCAATGGCGCCGCCGTCGGGGGTGAATTTAACCGCGTTGCCGATCAGGTTGATCATGACCTGCAGCGCGCGGGTGGGATCGGCCAGGACCCTCGCGTCGCCGGCGTAGACGAGCGCCGAGATGTCCAACTGCTTGCTTGCGGCGCGGGCCGCGATCATGGCGCGCGCGTCGGCGACGAGCCGGGCGATCGACACCGCTTCGGTGTCGATCCGCATGGTCTCGCGCGACATCTGGGCGGCGCTCAGGATGTCGTTGATCAACGTCAGAAGGTGACGGGCCGCCTTGCCGACATCCTCGACATAGGCTTGGTAGCGCGGCTGAAGCGGACCGAAGGTGCCAAGCTCCATGACCTCGGCAAAGCCGATGATGGCGTTCAGCGGCGTGCGCCATTCGTGCCCCATGG
>JAJYTL010000048.1 GCA_021793055.1 Pseudomonadota bacterium | reverse complement strand
CCCGCTCGGCTTCCAGAGCCTTAGGCTGGACTATGCGCAATTCCTCGAACTTGAGGTCTTTACCCGTTTTGGGACCATGGTCGACGAGCGGACGCGGAAGGTGATTGGCCACGGCCGGCGCATCCGCGCGGTGCTGGCGCAAAGCCAGCTCGCGCCGCTTTCCCTTGGCGAGGAGGTAGCGCTGCTGATGGCTCTAGGCTCCGGGGAGTTGGACCGCTTGCCGCTCGAGCGCATCACCGATTTCCGGGCGGAGCTCCAGCCCTGGCTCCGCGAGCGGTGCCCCGAAATTCTCGCCCTCGACGATCACGCGGAGCCGCTTGGCGCAGAGGTCGCGGCGCGCCTCGGATCGGCGCTCGGCGCTTTGGCCGAAACGCTCGGGGCGCCGCAAAACCCACCGCCCGTGGCATCATGACACGCCTCGCCGAGCTCCAGGCTCGTATTGGCACCATGAGCGAGCTTCGCGAGCTTATCGGCGCCATGCGTCTGCTCGCCGGTATGCGCCTGCAGGAAGCGCAAAAGGCGCTGCCAGGCATCCGCAGTTACGCCCATGCGATGGCCACTGCGATTGGGCAAGCCCTGCTGTTAGTCCCGCAGGGCGCTGCCGCACTGGCACCAGCCCGTGGCCGGCGCGGCCTCATCCTTTTTGCCGCCGAGCACGGATTTGTCGGCGCCTTCACCGAGCGTCTTCTCGACGAGATCGACAAAACGCGCGATCCGGACGATGTGTTGTTCCTGCTCGGCAGTCGGGCGACGACCTGGGCCGCCGAGCGCGGCATACGACCGGCTTGGAGTGTGCCCATGGCAAGCCGGCTCACCGGTATACCCGAGACCGTCCGCCTTCTCACGGCCACGGCCTATGGCCACCTCGCCCGTGGCGAGATCGCGGGCCTCGACGTACTCTTCGCCCGCTCCCGCTCCGGGCGTATGCCCAGCATCCAGCGCCAGCAGCTCTTGCCTCTCGACCTCTCGATGTTGACCCTCAGCGCCGCCCGCCATCCGCCGCTGCACAACCTCGATCCCGAATTGCTCCTGGAAAAGCTCGGGGCCGAATACGTGCTGGCGCTGCTCTCGGAAGCGGCCGTGGAATCGCTGGCGAGCGAAAACGCGGCCCGTTTCGCCGCGATGACCGCGGCCCATGACAACGTGACTGAGCGGCTCGACGGCCTGCGCCAAATGGCCCGGCAGGCGCGCCAAAACGAGATCACGACCGAGCTTCTCGACCTCGTGACCGGAGCGGAAGCGTCGCCTATGAAAATCAATATAACGAATTGATTTAAAAAGATTCCATATTTGCATTTGCGGTCAATCTGCGACCGCAAATAGGATTATATTTAATGTTTTCAATTTATTTGCCGATGTGTCGTATGTTATTTCTCATAAAATGCTAAGAATTGGTGTCAGCAAATACGCGGAAGCTGTTCTCCTGTCAGAAAACCTAACGCACGTTCTCCTCCGATGGTATGCGCGATGAGCGCGCCGGCGGGGCTCGGACTTTCGACCGTGCCGATGACCGTAGCTTCGGCGCCAGCCGCCTCTCCACGCAGGATCGCAAGGGCTCCGTCCGCCGCGGACTCCGGCACGAAGGCGACGAAGCGGCCCTCGTTGGCGATGTAAAGAGGATCGAGCCCGAGAATCTCGGCCGCGCCTCGTACCGGTGCCGAGATCGGCACCCTGGCCTCATCGAGGCGAATCGTGACCGCGGCGGTCTCGGCGATTTCGATCAGTGCCGTTGCCAGACCACCCCGGGTCAGATCACGCAGGCAATGGATATCCGCGCCCAAGCGGAGAAGGGCCGCGACCGATCGGCCAAGCGGCGCGCAGTCGCTCTCTATCGCGGTTTCGAACCCGAGGCCTTCCCGTGCGCTCATGATGGCGATGCCATGGCGGCCGATGTCGCCGCTCAACAGCACCTTGTCCCCCGGGCGCACCCGGGACGGCCCGACCGCGACCTCAGGCGCAACGACGCCGATGCCCGAGGTGGCGACGTAAAGGCCGTCGCCCTTGCCGCGTTCGACCACCTTGGTATCGCCGGTGATCAGGCGGACACCGGCCTTGACCGCCGCGCGGCGCATGGATTCGACAACGCGCCGGAGATCGGCTATCGGGAAGCCCTCCTCCAGCACCAGCCCGGCGCTCAGGTAAAGCGGCGTCGCGCCGCACATGGCAAGATCGTTGACAGTGCCGTTGACGGCAAGCGAACCGATGTCGCCGCCGGGAAAGAACAATGGACGCACCACGTAGGAATCGGTGCTGAAGGCGAGCCGCGCGCCGCCGATCTCAACTACCGCGCCGTCATGGGTGAGTTCTTCCGGCCGGGCGGCAAAAGCCGGCCGGAACAATCCGTCGATCAGCTTCCGGGTCAGGAGCCCGCCGCCGCCGTGGGCAAGTTGGATGGCGTCGCCCGGCTCCACGGGCATCGGGCAGGCAAAAGGAAAACCTGGGACGTCGGGGGACGGTTCTGTCATCGGCAGGTCTCCGAGATCGAAGGCGTGGTCGGCTCGGCGGCAGCCCGCCGGCGGTAACGGTAGTAGGCGGCGCAGGCGCCTTCCGAGGAAACCATGGTAGCGCCGAGCGGCCGCTCCGGCGTGCACCGGGTGCCGAACGCCGGGCATGCGTCCGGCGTCTTTCGCCCGCGCAGAATTTCGCCGGCGATACATTCGTTCGGAGACGTCGGCGGAAGCCCGATCTTGGCGAAACGGGTCAGCGCGTCGAACCGGCGGTAACGCGGCGCGAGGCCAAGTCCGCTTTCAGCGATTTCGCCGAGACCCCGCCAATGCTGCGGTTGAACGGTAAAGACGAGCGCGATCAGTTCCCGCGCGGCCCGATTGCCATCGAGGCGCACCGAGCGGCTGTATTGGTTTTGGACCTCGGCCCGCCCCTCTTCGAGCTGGCGGATGCAAAGATAGATTCCTTGTAAGAGGTCGAGCGGCTCGAAACCGGTGACCACGATTGGCACCTGGTAGCGCGCGGCCAAGGGCTGGTAGTCCCGGTAGCCCATGACGGTGCAGACATGGCCGGCGGCGAGAAAGCCCTGCACCCGGTTGTCGGGCGCGCTCAAGAGCGCCGCGATCGCCGGAGGCACCAGGACGTGCGAAACCAACAGCGAGAAATTCCGGATGCCGTCTCGCTCGGCCTGCGCCACCGCCATCGCCGTGGCCGGGGCCGTGGTCTCGAACCCGATGGCAAAGAAGACGATTTCCCGGTCAGGATGGCGACGCGCGAGATCGAGGGCGTCCAGAGGCGAATAGACCATTCGCACGTCGGCGCCACGGGATTTCGCGCCGAGAAGACTGGTGTTCGTGCCGGGCACCCGCAACATGTCGCCAAAGGAGCAGAAGACGACACCGGGTTCGGTGGCGATGGCAATCGCCCTGTCGACCGCCTCTTCCGAGGTGACGCAGACCGGGCAACCCGGGCCGTGCAACAGCGCGACCCCTTCAGGCAAGAGCCGGTCGAGGCCATGGCGAAGGATCGAATGGGTCTGGCCGCCGCAGATTTCCATTAGCGTCCAGGGGCGCGTGGTGATACGCGCAATCGCCGCCGCGTAGCGCCGCGCCGCATCGCCATCGCGGAATTCGTCGACATATTTCATGGCTCGGCCTCCGCCTCGAGTTCGGCAAGATAAGCCAAAGTCCGCTCTGCCTCGCCGGCGTCGATGATCGCAATGGCGAAACCCGCGTGCACCAACACGTAATCGCCGATTTCGGCATCCGGCACATAGGCGAGGTTGACCGGTTTGACGATCCCGGCAAAGGCGACGCGGCCGGTTTGGGTCAGCTCGTCGGCTCCCTCGATGCTAAGGACTTCGCCCGGCACCGCGAGGCACATCAGCTCTTCTCCGCGACCAGCGGCCGATAGGCATAGGCCGCTTGCCCGACAGCCAGGCCGCCGTCGTTCGGCGGGATACCGCGGTGCCAATAGGGCGTAAAGCCGGCGCGGCGGAGAAGGCCGACGGCGCGCTCGGTCAGCCGCGCGTTCTGGAAGCAGCCGCCGGTCAGGAGCACCTGCGCGATTCCGACCCGTTCGGCGACGGCGACGATGCCGGCCGCGAGGGTTTCATGCAGGCCGGCGGCGAGCGGCTCGGGCGCCGCCTCGTCCTTGATCGCGGCGACAAGCTCTTTCATCATCGGCCGCCAATCGAGAACCAGGGTTTTCCCCTCTTGGCGCAGCGTCAGCGCCGGCAGGCTCGCGATCTCGCCGGCCCGGCCAGCAGCGAATTCGACGGCCATGGCGGCCTCGCCCTCGAAGCTTGCCATCTGGCAGAGGCCGAGCAAGCTCGACGCCGCGTCGAACAATCGTCCGGCGCTGGAAGTCAGCGGCGCGCTTACCCCGCGTCCCAGCATGACAGCGAAAAGATGCCGCTCGGCCGCAGTGAAGGCCGCCGTCGGCGGCAGCGCCCCCTGGTTCAGGCCTTCGGCGCCGAAGAGCGCGTGAAGCGCACCGAGAGCGGCGCGCCGGGGCTCGCGCACCGCCGCCTCGCCGCCTGGCAGGCGAAACGGCGCGAGATGGGCCGCGCGCCTGAAATACCCGTCATAGAGGGCAAGACATTCGCCGCCCCAAATCGTGCCATCGGCGCCATAGCCGGTGCCGTCCCAGGCAATTCCAAGGACCGGCGCTTCGAGCCCGTTATCCACCATCCCGGAAAGCACATGAGCGAGATGGTGCGGCACCCGGAGCACCGGGACTCCGAGTTGCGCGGCGTAACGCGTGGTATGGTAATCGGGGTGGGCGTCGCAGGCGACGATCTCGGGGCGAAGCGCGTGGAACGCGGTTAGCCGCTCCACCCCGGCGTCGAAGGCGATCCGGGTTGCCGGTGCCTCAAGATCCCCGAGATGCGGTCCGGCCAGGATTTCACCGCCGAAGGCCGTGGCGATGGCATTCTTCTGATGGCCCCCGAGGGCGAGGACTGGCGGGCTTGCCGATTTTAACGCGACGGGACGGAGCGCATAGCCGCGCGCGCGGCGGAGCACCACGCTCTGTCCGGCCATGACCCGCGCGAGCGAATCGTCCACCGGTCGAACGATCTCCCGATCATGTACGAGAAAGCAGTCCGCGATGCCGGAAAG
The DNA here is from genome assembly GCA_021793055.1 of Pseudomonadota bacterium. Taxonomy (GTDB): domain Bacteria; phylum Pseudomonadota; class Alphaproteobacteria; order Ferrovibrionales; family Ferrovibrionaceae; genus JAJYTL01. The sequence goes on along the minus strand of JAJYTL010000048.1, from coordinate 9,509 downwards.
GCGCGGCAGCGCCGCGTTTTCGTCGCTCAAGATGGGCTCGTCGCCAAGGTTGCCGCTGGTCGCCACCACCGGCACGCCTAGCGCCCGCAGCAGAAGATGATGCAGCGGCGTATAGGGCAGCATGATCCCGAGGGTTGGATTATCGGGCGCGACATTAGCGGCGATCGAAGGGGCCGAGGGGCGGCTCAAGGTGCCCCTCGCCGCCAAGACGACAATCGGCGCTTCCATCGAGGTCAGAAGATCGCGCTCCTGGGGCGAAAGTCGGGCCAGGAGCTCGGCTTCGCCCAGAGACGGCACCATGAGCGCGAGCGGCTTGCGCGGCCGGCGCTTGCCGGCGCGAAGGCGGCGAATCGTTTCTTCATTCGCCGCATCGGCGAGAAGTTGGAAGCCGCCAAGGCCCTTGAGCGCCACAATCATTCCCTGGCGAAGCGCGACCGCCGCCTGTGTCAGGGCGGCCTCCCGCGAGGCAAGCATCCGCCCCTCTTGGTCCCAGAAGCTCAGTTTCGGCCCGCAATTGGGGCAGGCATTGGTTTCGGCATGAAAGCGCCGCGATTCCGGATCGTCATATTCCGCTTGGCAGGCGGGGCACATGCGGAAGCGGCGCATCACGGTCCGCGAGCGGTCGTAGGGCAAGGCCTCGATGATGCTGTAGCGCGGCCCGCAACGGACGCAGGTGGTGAACGGATAACGGTAGCGGCGGTCGGCGGGGTCTAATATCTCCCGCAAGCAGTCCGGACATGTCGCGAGATCGGGCAATACGAGTGCCGAGGGGGTTGCCGCTCCGGCGCTCGGCGCGATGACGAATTCATTGGCCCCGGACGCCGGCAAGCGGGTGCTGCGGCGGCCATGGATCTCGGCCGGGGGCGCGATCTCGATCTCGAAGCGGCCGAGGAAGTGTTCGATCGCCGGGCTCGCGCCTTCAACCTCGATGCGGGCGCCATCCCCGGTATTTTGCACGAATCCGGCCAACCCCTCCGCCCGCGCCAGGCGATAGACGAAGGGCCGAAAGCCGACGCCCTGCACCGCCCCGGTCACGTCGAGGCGAATGCGCCGGCGTCGCTTGTCATCTATCGCGGGGGGGCAATGCTGGTTCATCGCGGCTCAAACCTCGAGATCGATGCTCTGTATGATGACGCCTTGTGCCTCCGGGTGATCGGCATCGTCCGAAACCTCGAAGGTAAGGATCGCGCCCTCGGCGAGGGTCCCCCGCGCCGCCGCGGCGAAATGCTCGCAAAAATGCTCGGCCGAGAGATCGCTGAGGGCGCCGAGCCAGACCCGCGCCCCTGAAACCCGTTCCGCGCCGGCGGATCGCGCCGCCACCTCGATGCGATGCACCATATCCCGCACCAGTCCGCTCTCATGCATCGGCTTCAACCTCCACCTCGATGCGGCGAAGGGATTCGATCTCGTCAAGGATCCGCCGCGCCGCCGGGCCGGCTGCGCCCGCGACCTCCGGTGTCACGGCGGCGCCGGGAGCAAAGCTCGCGCCCTCGACGGCATAAAGGATCAAGTGGCGCGGCAGGAGACCGAGGGTATAGGCGAGCCCCACCGCCTGCGAGATTCCGAAGGCATGGGTCGAGGCGAGGGAAAGCTCGCTTGGAACGACGTCGGCGATCAGGTCGATGCGATGAATGACGCCCGGCGCAGTCATCGGCGCTGCCGCGTCCACCAGGATGGCGCTGTCGGCGCCGCGCCAATCGTCGATCAAGGCCAGCGCATCGCCCCGCCGGATAAGGACCGAAACATCGCTCGGGGCGCTCGCCCGGAGCCGCTCGGCAATGAGGGGGCCGATGCCGTCGTCGCCGCGGTCGCCGTTACCGATCCCGATCACCCGAATCCCGTCTGCGATGGCCGTCATCGCCGATGTACTCCCAACTTCAGAAAATGTGCTGAGCATGAAATGCAAGGATCGTAATTCCGGATGGCTTGCTCGCAGCGGTCGCGCAACTCCTCGTCCGGAAGCGCGATATCCCGCGTCGCCACGACCCGCAGGTCCTCTTCGATGCTCTTCTGGTTCTGCGACGTCGGTGGCACGATGCGGGCCTCGCGGATGCTGCCGTCCGCCGTTATCTCGTAGCGGTGATAAAGAATGCCGCGCGGCGCCTCGGTGCAGGCATGTCCGATCGCGGCGCGCGGTTCGACCGCGATGGCGGGGGCGGCTGGCGGCTCGTAGGCGGCGATCAGCCGAAGCGCCTCGTCGCAGGCGTAGATCACCTCGACGGCGCGCACGACGATACTCTGAAACGGATTCCGACAAACAGGGCCGAGACCGGCCTCGCGCGCCAAGGCTTGAATATCCGGCGGCAGCCGGTCGAAGTTCAAATTGTAGCGGGCAAGCGGCCCGACGAGATAACTGCCGCGTCCCTTGATCACTGCTTGAAGCGCCGTCGAATGGGCGACATGCCGCTCCTCGAAGACGATAGCGTAATCAGCGGCCGCGATATCGATGCCGCGGTTCGAGACGATGCGTCCTTCGTTGAACGGATACGCGCTTGCGTGACGAAGGGCGACAAATTCGTAGTCGCGCTCGAAGGCCGGGAAGGTAAATCCGGCGACCCAACGGAGCAGCTGAACGGCAAAGTGGCGCGCTCGTTTCAATTCTTCTTCGACGGACGCGAACTCGGCGCGGTCCGGCACGCGATAGAAGCCGCCGACTTTCACGTTGATTGGATGTATCTCGCGGCCGCCCAATAGGCGCATCAAGCCGTTGCCGGCCTTCTTCAAGAGGAGCCCACCGCGCACCGCGTCGCCGTGCTGGCGTGCCATGGCGATGGCGTCGGGAAATCCGAGGAAATCCGGCGCATGCAGCATGACGATATGAAGGGCGTGGCTTTCGATCCATTCGCCGCAATAAAGCAGCCGGCGAAGATCGCGGATCGGCCCTCCGACCTCGACACCCATCGCCTGTTCCATGGCATGGACAGCGCTCATCTGGTAGGCGACCGGACAAATGCCGCAAATTCGCGCTGTGATATCCGGTGCCTCGCGAAAGTCGCGCCCCCTCAGCAAAGCCTCGAACAGGCGCGGCGGCTCGAAAATCCGGAGCTCCGCGCGGGTCACCTTACCCTCGCGGATATGGAGATCGAGGGCGCCCTCGCCTTCGACGCGGGCGATCATGTCGACCCGGATGGTTCTAGTCGCCATGGGCCTCGCTCTCCGTCTTGAACGGCTCGGTGGCGGCATTGAAGGTCCGATAGACCCGTTGAATATCGGTCTCGCTGGCACCAAGCAGGCGCCATTCCCGCGCCAGCGCCGTCGTGTTCGGCCGCGCCATCGGACCGAAGCAGCCGTAACAGCCGCGTCGGAACGAGGGACAGATCGCGCCGCAGCCGGCATGCGTGACGGGGCCAAGGCATGGCGTGCCGCGCGCGACCATGACGCAGACCGTGCCGCGCTGCTTGCACTCGATACAGACGCTTTGATTTGGAATGGCGGGTTTACGGCCGGCCAGGAAGGCGGAAATCACCTCGATCAGCTGCGTCTTGTCGATCGGGCACCCGTGCAGCTCGTAGTCCACCGGCACATGGGCCGAAATCGGCGTCGAGGTGGCGAGGGTCTTGATGTAACGCGAGGTGGCGTAAACCGCGGCGATGAAATCATCGACATCTGCGAAATTGCGCAGTGCCTGAATGCCGCCTGCCGTCGCGCAGGCGCCGATGGTGACGAGGTGTCGCGATTGGCGCCGGACCTTCTTGATTCGCATCGCGTCATGCGGCGTGGTGACCGATCCCTCCACCAGGGAAATATCGTAAGGACCCTTGCTCATGGCGCTCGATGCCTCGGGAAAAGAGGCGATCTCGACAACCTCGGCCAAGGCTAGAATGTCGTCCTCGCAATCGAGCAACGAGAGCTGGCAGCCATCGCAGGAGGCGAACTTCCATACCGCGAGGCGCGGACGTCTTGCGGGTGCCATGTCAAATCTCCCGCGTGGCGAAAATCTGCAAAATGCGGTCGAAGCGCATCACCGGGCCGTCCTTGCAGATGAAGGTAGGGCCGAATTGGCAACGGCCGCAAAGGCCGAGGGCGCATTTCATGTTGCGCTCCATGGAGAGATAGATGCGTTCCGGGGCAAGGCCAGCGTCGCGCAATCCCGCCACGGTGAACCGCATCATCGCTTCTGGGCCGCAGACCAAAGCGAAGGTATTTTCGGGATCGATGGCCGCACGGGGGATCAAGGCCGGCACCACGCCGACATGGCCATGCCACGCGCGATCCGCGTGGTCGACGGTGATCTCGATATCGAGATCGAGCCGGCGGCGCCAGCGCTCGATCTCGCGCCGATAGAGGATGTCGCGCGGATGGCGGGTTCCGTAAAGCACGGTGATGCCACCGTAATCCGCCCGATGGCTGAGCAGATGGTAGAGTGCGGGCCGGAGCGGCGCGAGGCCAAGGCCGCCGGCAATGATGACGAGATCACTGCCGACCGCCGCCGTCATCGGCCAACCGGTGCCAAAAGGCCCGCGCAGGCCGAGCATCTGTCCGGCTTCGAGCCGCGCCAACGCCGTGCTGACCGCGCCGACCGCGCGAAGGGTATGAACGAAGCGGCCGCGATTCCCGGGATCGCCGCTGACCGAGATCGCCACCTCGCCGACGCCGAAGGCATAGAGCATGTTGAATTGCCCCGGCGCGAAGGTCGGCAATTCCCCTGCCGCGGCTGACAGCTCAAGCGTCGCCACGTCGCGCATTTCGCGCCGCTGGCGGATGACGCGATAGGCCGTGGGAACGAAGGCATTCGCTGGAAATGCCGCGGTCATTTGCCCCGCTTTCCGTAGACGTCGAGGATTTGCAGCCGTGTCGCGTGCAGCCGGCGGACGAAGACCGGCAGGAAGCGCTTCATCATCTCGTAGCCGAGGTGATGATCGGCCTCGCACTTGCCGCGCAGGCATTTGGCGTCGATGCCGACGGCGCGGGTCAATTCGACGGCGCGGGCGTCGAACATCCATTTGTAGGGCGGCACCAGCCAGGAGGCACCGAGAATGTCGCCTGATCCCAGCGTGTTGAAAACCACCGGCGCTTGGCCGGGGGCGACCATCTCCAGGGCCACTCGGCCATGACGGATCAGATAGAATTCATCCGCGTCATCGCCTTCGTGGAAGATATAGCTGCCGGCATCGAAGCGGCGGTTGCGCGCGCAGCCCGAAACGATCTTGCTCAATTCCGGCTCGAGCGCCGCGAAGAATGGTTGTTCGGCAAGAATGCTGTCCAGGCCCTCCATCATGCGCCTCCCTTCTCCGGCGTGCCGGCGGTTCTGGCATTGGCCCGGATTGCCGCCACCTCTTCGGTAATGTCGATCCCAACTGGGCACCAAGTGATGCAGCGGCCGCAGCCAACGCAGCCAGACTTGCCGAATTGATCGATCCAGTTCGCGAGCTTATGGGTCATCCACTGGCGATAGCGCGCGCGCGGCTCACTCCGTACCGGGCCGCCATGGACGAAGGAAAAATCGAGGGTGAAGCAGGAATCCCATTTCCGTACCCGCGCTGCCGTGGCGCCCGCGAGATCGCTGCCGTCCTCGACAGTGGTGCAAAAGCAGGTCGGGCAAACCATCGTGCAGTTGGCGCAAGTCAAACAGCGGCTGGCGACCGTATCCCAGCGCGGGTGGTTGGGATTGCCCTGGAGAAGTTCCTTGATCCCCGTGTTATCGAGGGTACGGCCCATCTCACGCGCCGTCCGTGCCACCACGGCCTCGGCGGCTGCGATGTCGTCGCCGCTCGCCGTGCGCTGCGGAATTCCGGCGAAAAGGTCGGCACCGGTGGCGCTGCCGATCTCGACCAGAAACTCATGTGCGCCGCCCTCGATCAGCTCGGTCAGCGCGAGATCGAAGCCGCCTTTTGCCTTCGGGCCGCTCGCCATCGAAACGCAGAAACAGGTGCCGCCGGCCGTGCCGCAATTGACGGCGACGATGAAATTGCCGCGCCGGCGCGCGCCATAAGCGACGTCGACCTGGGAGCCCCCAGTGAAGACCCGGTCCTGAATTTGAATGGCCCGCAATTCGCAACCGCGGACGCCGAGAAAGGCGAATTTCGGGGTTTCGATCTCGATTGGTAGGATGGCGAGCTCGTCGCCCTCGCGGCGCGCTTGCCAAAGGCGCTCGACCGGCGGGTGGAGAAATCGCTTCCAGGATTGCGGCCCGACGGCATAGCCGAAGAATGCGGCGTCGGCCCGTCGTTCCAAACGATAGCTGCCGGCCTCTTGCCGGTCAGTCCAGCCGGCGGGCAGATCGGCGATGCCGCCGATATCGTCGTAGACGATGGCCCCCTCGCCGAGCCTCGGCCCGATCAGGCGATAGCCGCGCGAAAGCAGCGCTTCGATCAGCGCTTGCAGTCCGTCCCGCGTCATCATCGCTTTGGCGCCGATCGCGAGGACGTGCCCGCCCACAGGTTCCTCCTTGGCTGCGCATTCCCGTATCCAAGGCTATCAATCAGCTTCGGATTTGGACTTGAGGCAGATCAAGTTGCCGTTCATGTCCGCCTTGCGCGCAGCCGTTCGCCCTCCTCCCGGCCCGTCCGTGGCATCGGCGGCCGCTAATGTCGTGACGGAGCACCGTCGGATAAGTACCTACTACAAAGTATGAAATTTCAGTCCCGAGGTTTGCTCAAGGGATGCGCAACCGGACCTCCGCGGCGCGACGACGCAATCGAGCGCGCCCCGAGCCGGTGCCTTAATATGATCGAAATCAATGCCGAATCTGGGCTCGGTTAGCTAAAGCTTGGCGTAATTACACAAGAGGAGATCCCCCGATGGCCGCTCATGAGGTCGTTCTTTGCCATCCCGTTCGCACCGCGATCGGAACCTATGGCGGCACGCTGAAAACGCTACCCGCTGTGAACCTCGGCGCTACGGTGGTGCGCGAAGCCGTGAACCGGGCCGGCGTCGACCCCGGAAAGCTGAAAAGCGTCGTTCTCGGCAATGTCATCCAGGCCGGGAACAAGATGAATCCAGCCCGACAAGCCGCAATCCACGGCGGCGTTCCGGTCGAGGTGCCGGCGATGACGGTGAACCGGGTCTGCGGCTCGGGTGCCCAAGCCATCGCGTCGGTAGCGCAAGAAATCTGGCTCGGCTATGCCGATGTGGGCCTTGCCGGCGGCATGGAGAATATGGACGCCGCGCCCTATCTCATGGGCGGTGGCCGCTGGGGCTATCGCATGGGTGACGCTCAGATTTATGACAGCATGCTGCACGATGGGCTGAACGATGCCTTCTCGGATCAGCATTCCGGCTGGCACACCGAAGACCTCGCTAAAGCCTACCAGGTCAGCCGCGAGGCCCAGGACCGCTGGGCCGAGCGCTCCCAGAAGCGCTTTTCCGCGGCCCAGGCCGCCGGCAAATTCGATGCCGAGATCGTTGCGGTGGAGATCAAGGGCCGCAAAGGTCCCGAGTTGTTCAAGAAGGACGAGCACAACCGGGCCGACACGACGCTCGAAACCCTGGCCAAGTTGAAGCCGGCCTTCCGCAAGGACGGCACCATCACCGCCGGCAACGCGCCCGGCCTGAACAGCGGCGCGGCGGCCATGGTCGTCGCCGAGCGCGGTTTCGCGGAACACAACGGCGTCAAGCCGATGGCGCGCCTGGTCAGCTATGGCGTCGCGGCGGTCGAGCCCGGCATGTTTGGCATGGGGCCGGTGCCGGCGGTGCGGCGCGCCCTGGAGCGCGCCGGCTGGACAGTCAAGGACGTGGACCGGATCGAGATCAACGAGGCCTTTGCCGCCATTGCCATCGCGGTCTATCGCGAGCTCGGCTTCGCCGAGGACGTGGTGAATGTCGAAGGCGGCGCGATCGCCCATGGCCACCCGATCGGCGCCACGGGCGCGGTGTTGACCACCCGGCTCCTGCACGCGATGGAGCGCGATGGGCTGAAGCGCGGCATTGTCACGCTTTGCATCGGCGGCGGTCAGGGCATCGCGCTGGCTTTGGAAAGGCTTTAACCCCAGCCGCAAGCGCTCCCAGCTCCCGCTAGAGCGGAGCGATAGCGTCAATCCCGACGGCGGCGCGGTGCCGTAGCGCCGCCGTCTTCCGGCACATGCCCCACCCTGTTCTTCACCACGGCAACCGGAACTGGTAGCGTGGCAACGCAACCGTGGTTCTGGAGTGCATGATGCGTCGCAAAACCCCCGATCAACTTCGCAGCGCGCGCTGGTTCGGCCCCGATGATTTCCGCTCGTTCGGACACCGCTCTCGGATGAATCAGATGGGCTATGCCGCCGCCGATTATGTCGGCAGGCCGATCATCGCCGTCATAAACACGTGGTCCGATCTGAATCAATGCCACGCGCATCTCAAGGAACGCGCCGAGGACGTGAAGCGCGGCATCCTGCAGGCGGGCGGATTTCCAGTCGAACTGCCGGCCATGTCGCTGTCGGAGAGCAAAGTTAAGCCGACAACCATGCTCTATCGCAATTTCCTCGCGATGGAGACGGAGGAATTGATACGCTCGCACCCGATCGATGGCGCGGTCTTGATGGGCGGCTGCGACAAGACCACGCCCGGCCTCCTGCTTGGCGCGATTAGTGCAGGCGTGCCGGCGATTTTCGTGCCCGCCGGCCCAATGTTGCGGGGCAATTGGCACGGCAAGGTGCTGGGATCGGGCTCGGATGCCTTCAAGTATTGGGATGAGCGCCGGGCGGGAAACATTTCGGACAAGGATTGGTCTGAGATGGAGGTCGGAATCGCCCGCTCGTATGGCGTCTGCATGACCATGGGCACGGCCGCGACCATGACCGCGCTGGCCGAGGCGATCGGCATGACGCTGCCCGGCGCTTCCTCAATCCCAGCGGCGGACTCGAACCATATCCGCATGTGCGCGGCCGCCGGCCGGCGGATCGTCGACATGGTCTGGGAGGACTTGACGCCGGCCAAGATCCAGACCGTCGCCGCCTACCGCAACGCCATCGTGGTCGCGATGGCGATGGGCTGCTCGACCAACGCCGTGATTCATCTTCTCGCCATGGCGCGGCGCGCTGGACACCCGATCGGGCTTGAGGATTTCGACGTGACGAGCCGAAAAGTGCCGGTCATCGCCAATATCCGGCCGAGCGGCGATACCTATCTGATGGAGGATTTCTACTACGCCGGCGGCCTTCCGGGGCTGATGAGCCGGTTGAAATCGTTTCTCGATCTCTCCCAGATCAATGTCACCGGCCGGACCTGGGGGGAGTGCCTGGACGGTGCCGAGGTTTATAACGACGACGTGATCCGGCCGCTGGACCGCGCCATCTATCAGGAGGGCGCGCTCGCGGTTCTCAAAGGCAATCTGGCGCCGAACGGCTGCGTCATGAAGCCGTCCGCAGCGGCGCCGCATCTGCTGCGCCATTCCGGCCCGGCGCTGGTGTTCGACGACTATCCGGCGCTCAAGACCGGGATCGATCGCGAGGACCTCGAGGTCACAGCCGATCACGTCCTGGTGCTCCGCAATGCCGGCCCTCTGGGCGGCCCGGGGATGCCCGAATGGGGCATGCTACCGATCCCGACAAAGCTCGTGAGGCAGGGCGTTCGCGATATGGTGCGGATAT
>JAJYTL010000047.1 GCA_021793055.1 Pseudomonadota bacterium | reverse complement strand
CCGAGGCGGAAGAACACGGAGCATAAATAGGACGTCGCCCTCCCCGGTATGGAGTGCGCTGCACGGCTTACGCTTGGCTTATTGGGGAGACAATGTCCGCGCGGCGGCCAGGCGAGCTGTCGCTGAAAAGAGAAGAGAGGAGTGTGTCGTATTCGCTTCCGACATCCGGGAAGACATTGGAGGCGTCGTAACCTTGGCTGCGGCCAAGATCCCCATCGATTAGTCGCCAACGACCGCGAACGTCCTCCTCGCACCGGCGGCCCTTTGCGCGAGGAAAGGTGTCGACCGTTGTTGGCGCTAACTGGGCCTTGCTAGTCCATATTCAAGAGCATTATGGACGCAGGACCGACTGTCAGATCCGGCCTCTTCCCACCCCGCGGTTCCAACACCAGACGGCCTGGACCCAGTGCCGGCAACGGGGCAAGGTGGCGCATTCCCTCCATTCCCATAGGCCCCTCTAACTGCACATGCCGATTCAGAACTGGCTCCCGAATTTTCCACTTTTTAGACAGCGGGATTGGTCGTTTCAGCAGTGGAAAACTCATCGACCGCTCGAAGCAGGGGCGTCATCCACATGAAGGCGGGACCGCCATTCATGATCACGGCTTGGTAGCCGGCTTCGATCAGCTCACTTCGAGTCGCTCCTGCTTGAATGGCGTTTCGTACATGAAAGGCAATGCACCATTCGCATTGTGCTGCTATCGATAGCGCGACGTTAATAAGTTCCTTGTATTTCAATGAGAGAGCGGCGCCGCTTTCCGCGTCCTTGAGAAAATGCAGAAAGCCGGCGGTTTCTTTCGGGAATTCCGTCTGAAGGCGCTTGGTCAGCACGCCCACCTCGCTCAGCCGGTCATGCATGGATGTCATGTTTTTCTCCTTTTGAACCCGCCCTCCACTACTCGGGCTTCTTCCACCAGCCGCCCCCCATGGCAAGAAAGAGTGCGGAAGTATCGAGGTAGCGCTGCGCCGCGACTCGCACGTAGCCCACGAGCGCTCGCTGACGAAGACGTTCCGCATTGAGTAAATCAAGGAGCGAGGTGGCTCCGTGCGTGTAATCCTGCCGTTGCAGAGCGAGAGAACGATTTGCCGCGTCAAGTGCTCGGCGCGCATCGCCGAGGAGCGCCGCGTCGTGGCGCAGCCCGTCCAATACATTGGCAACTTGGGCGAACGATTCCAGCACCGTATGACGATAGATCGCGAGTGCAGCAGCGTAGTTGTCTTCGGCCGCGCGCTTCTGCGCTTCGAGCGCCCCGCCGTGAAACACTGGCCCGGTAACGCCTGCGCCAAGGCTCCAGATGCTTCCGACCGAAGTAAACAGTTTTCCGGTCGTCAGTGCGATCTGCGAGACACCGCCCGTGAGTGTGATGTCGGGATAAAGCGACGCTGTTGCAACGCCGATCGCAGCCGATGCGGCATGCAACTCGGCTTCGGCGGCGAGAATATCCGGCCTGCGATGGACGAGCTTCGACGGCAACGTCACCGGAAGCTCCCTAGGCAACGTGAGCGATGCCAGAGTGAACGTGGGCGGATACCATTGCGCCGGAGCCTTGCCGACGAGAACTGACAGCGCATGACGCGTAACACTCGCCTGGTGCCGCAGGAGGGGAAGTGTCATACGATCAGCGGCGAGCTGCGCATCCGCCTCGGCGATATCGGTATCCGTCGCAACGCCGAGAACTGCCCGTTTGCGCACCAGTGCTAGGGTGTGCTCGTCTTCAGCGACGATGCTTTCTTCCGCCGCGATCTGGGCGTTGAGAGACGCCATGGTCAAAACGTGCGAGACGACATTGCCGGTCAGGGCGAGATAGGTCATTTCGAGTTGATAGCGCCAAACCTCGGCTTCCGCCCTACGCTCCTCGACTAGCCGCCGAATCTTTCCGAAGGGATCAAGTGAATAGCTGACCATCGGACCGACGGAAAAGGTGTTGAACACTGAGGGCGGCAGCTTCAGACCGAAGGCGGCATAATTCTGTCGCTGTCGCTCGATCCCGGCTGCCGCGTCGATCTGCGGGAAAACGCCGCCCTGAGCGGCGTTGGCGATCTCCCGTGCAGCGTTTAGATGCGCGACCGCGGCGGCCAGATCTGGATTTCCCGCGAGCGCCTGCTTGATGACCTCATCAAGGGCCGGCGACCCAAACAGCCTCCACCAATTGTTCGCGATCTTTTGGCCGACGACAAGGCGCTGCGGCGGTTCACCTGCCGTTCTAGGTAGCGGGGCGTTGCCCCCACTCTCATACGCTGTGGCCTTCGGCGGCGGCGGTGGTTCGAAGTTCGGCCCAACGGTACAACCTTCGAACAAAGCGACCGCCAGAAAGATGGCGGCAATAATGCCGCGGCCGCCGACCCTCCCGGTCACGTTAATCCGACCTTCGGCAAGAGCCCTGACACGTCTTGCGCCTTTCGACTGGTAATCCGTCGCACCACCCCTTTGGCGCTGTCCTTTGAACCGTGCGCCGGGGGATGCAGCGGATTTGTAAAGCGGACCGCGCGCGGTTCCTTGATCCTGGTCAATGCCGCCACTTTTCGGTCTATGTAAAAAAGCAAAATAAGCGACCGTCCCGCCTGGATTTGACGGGATGTCACCATGTGTCCTTCAGAAGGCTAAATAACCGGCGGTTGTAAAGCCTACATCCCTCAACAGCGGACACGCTGCGTACGATGGATTTTTCTATGCAAAGACATTAACGCGCCCATCGCAGCTATTTTGGTGATGCCCGAACCGGCAATATCGCCAACGAGGGGTCCCGGCCAGAATATCGACCGCCTTTACACGATGGTCGACAACATCTCAGCGAACCGTAGGAGGCCGATCAGGCACGTTGAAACGGCAATCGAAAATTGTGCGGCAGGAAGAGGCGTTTGCCCGCCCTGCCATTGCCGTCAGAGATGTCCGTAATTTTCGCTATACTCTCGTCAGATGAGCCAAAAGCCTGCTAGATCCCAAGCAGCCGCCTTTGCTGGCGGCCCGCCGGTCCATCCGTTGTTCGACACGCTGGCGCGCGAACTGCATGCCCGGCCCTACGGCGTCGTGGCACCGCCGGCTCGCGTTATCCATCTGGCGCTGATTAGTGGCCACAGCGCCGATGAGCAGGCGTATCTGACTCAGCTCTGCGCAAGCCAGGGCGTCCCGGCGCCACCGACTGACGCGTCGCACGTCCGGCTTGAATACGACAGCGCGCTTCTCACCTGGGAGCGGCACGCCGAATTCTCCACCTACACGTTCGTGCTGCCGTGGCGTGGCGAGGCGTCCTTCGAGCCGATCGCCGCTGCCGGTTTACCGCGGGACTGGATTGCCCGATTGCCCGGCGAAATGATTGTAGCGATGCAACTGGCGCTGGTTGCGGGTGAGCCGCCATCGCAGATTGCAATGGCGAAACTCTTCGAGGGACGCAGTATCGTTGGCAGCTTAGCCGCCGGAGCGCAAGCGGAACTCTGGAGTGATTTCCATCCCGATCATGAGAATTTCGTACGCATGATCGTGCACAGCGGAAACATGTCGCCCCGACAAACCGGGCGTCTGGTGCAGCGGCTGCTGGAGATCGAGACCTACGCGATGATGGCGCTTCTGACGCTGCCGCTCGCGCGCGAGATTACGCCCGCGGTGACGGCCATCGAGCAGACCCTCGCCGGCATCGCCGAAGCCACGACGAGCGTCGAGACGCTTGAGGAGGAGCAGGGCTTGCTCAGGCGGCTGTCAGCTCTTGCCGCCGAGCTTGCGACGCTGGCTGCCCGCGCGCCCTATCGATTCGGCGCAGCGCGTGCCTACCACGCGCTCGTCCAGAAGCGCATTGAAGAACTGCGTGAACAGCGCATCGAAGGCCGCCAGACGGTCCAGGAATTTATGGAGCGCAGGCTGTCACCGGCGATGCGCACCTGCGAGACGCTCGAGCAGCGGCTCGAGTCGTTGTCGGGGCGGGTGGCGCGCGCCAGCGACATGCTGCGGACGCGCATCGATGTCACGCTCGCAGCGCAGAACCGCGACCTCCTGCGGTCGATGAACCACCGGGCGCGGCTTCAATTGCGGTTGCAGCAGACGGTCGAATTTCTCTCCATCGCCGCCATCACCTATTACGCTGCGAGTTTGGTCGGCGATCTGGCGCAGGGCGCGGCGGCGCTCGGCTACGCTGTGGACGAGCGGCTGGTTGTCGCCGGCGCGGTGCCCATCATTGGAGGGCTTCTGATGGCGGGACTCTGGGTATTTCACAAATGGTTGGATCGTGGGTGAGCTCGGGGCGGTGTGATAAAGCTATGAGTACGTGCCCGACTGCACCACTGTCCCCAAGTCTTCTTAGGCGGTAAGATCCCTTTAGAATTTTGGAGCGCAAGACAACCTCCGTGCGAATATTGAACACCGCCTCACCGGGAAGGTTCCCCAACCGGGGTATGGCGTACCGGGTCTTGCCGAAGATGGCGTCGTCCGCGGTTCCCGGCTCGGCGAAGAAGTTGCAGAGCGGCGATTTCACCCAAAATTAAGCGCGGAAGCCCCGGCGTTTAGGCTGGGGAGGAAGCGCGACACGCCAATCCCCTGTTAAATCTTGACTTTCCGCCATAAGAACATAACATGAACATACTATGATCGTACAGCGCGGCTATACTTACCGGCTCTATCCTACAAGCATTCAGAAGCAAAGTTTCGCGCAATGGTCCGGCGTTTGCCGCGCCGTCTACAACGCCGCCCTTTTTCAGCGCCGCCACTTCGGCCGCAAAGGACGATACTTCAGCTTCGCCTCGCAATGTCGGGAGCTGACCGATCTTAGAAATGAATTCGATTGGATCAAAATCGTCTCGCAGACCGCCGAGCAACAAGCGCTGAAGGATCTCGACCAAGCCCACAAAAACTTCTTTGCCGGCCGAGCCGGTTATCCAACGCCCCGGCGCAAGCACACGAACGAAAGCTTCCGCATCAACGGTAGAGAATGTAGCTGGCGCAAGCTCCATCGCCACAGCGCCTTGGTCAAACTGCCTAAAATCGGAGAAGTGCGATTTCGGCTAACAAGGCCTCTGCCAAACCAGAAACCAGGATGCGACGAGAACGGCAGTCCCTTCGGACCAGACATCAGATCCGTAACGATTTCCAGAACCGCTCTCGGCTGGCAGGTCTCCTTCGCCTGTAGATTCGAGATCGAAGATAGATCTCGCCGAAACAAGGCCGTCGGCATAGACCGCGGCGTCGCCAACTCCATCGCCCTCTCCACCGGCGATCTCGATTCGATCCCGCTCGAGCAAATCCGTCTCCTCGACCGGCGCCATCGCAAGCATCAACAGGCCATGGCCAGGCGCAAGCGCGGTTCCGCCCGCTATGCCAAGGCCAGGCAACGAGCCGCCGCGGTCAAAGCCAAGGCGGCCCGCATCCGCCGGCAATGGAACCACGAAAAAACAAAAGCCATCGCCGGGCGGTTCGGAACCGTCTGCATCGAAGATCTCAAGATCGTCAACATGACAGCTTCGGCCAAAGGCACGATCGACAAGCCGGGTCGAAACGTCCGCCAGAAAGCCGGTCTCAACCGCTCCATCCTCGAGCAAGGCTGGTATCAGTTCGAGACCTTTCTCGCCTACAAGATCGAGGCCCAGGGCGGACAGATCATCAAGGTCAACCCCGTCAACACTTCCAGAGAATGCAGAAAATGCCACTGCATCAGCCATCGGAACCGCGAAAGCCAAGCCCTCTTCCGATGCATCGCTTGCGGGCATGAAGAACACGCCGACGTTCATGCCGCAAAAACCATTCTCAGGGCCGGAACGCGGCCTTCGGGACATAAGACGATCCCGAAAATCTCGCGACATACATTCCGTCGCGAAAAAATCTCCTCCCTTTAGGGAGCGGAAGACGTTAACCGTTTTGGTAGCGACCCCACACACTCATGTCCGCCTGGAGCGGTTGGCCCTTGGGGCGCTCTGCTTGGCCGCAGGCCAAGGATGAAATCGACGAGCGCCGTCGAGACCGCCTTCGGCACCTGACGTTGCGGCGCATGGCCACATCCCTCTAGAAAGAGCGTCTCCGTGGGGCCGGGACAGGTGGTGACGAGCATTCCGATTTGCCGTCGGGTGAAGAATTCATCCTCGGTACCCTGGATGGCGAGGACCGGGCACGCGATGCGCCGGAGATAGGGCTCGATACCCCAATCGCGCGGTTCTGGCGCGGTCCACACCGCGACCAAGCGCTGGAAAAGGGCCTCCGTGTTGGAGCCATGGTAGCGCGCAAGCCGAGCCTTGAGATCTCCCCGCTCGAAATCCGCGATCTGGTCGGCGATGGCCCGGGCGGTGCGTGTCTCGGGGAAAAAATGCGGCGCGATGGCGATGACGCCGGATACTGTCCCGGGGAAGGCGCCAGCGTAGGCCAGTGCGATGGCCGCACCGTCGGAGTGGCCGATCAGGATTGGATTGCGGATTCCCGTCGCGGCGAGCACGTCAGGCAGCGCCACCAGCGCCTCGTCCAGCAGGTAGCGGGGCGAAACGGGAGGCTCCAGGGGGGCCGAATCGCCGGAGCCCCACCGGTCATAGACCAGAGCGCGGCAGCCGCTCGCAGCGGCCACTTGCTCCGGCAGATCCCGCCATAGCCGGGCGCAGCCGAGGGCATCGTGTAGAAAAACCAGCGTCGGAGCATTCGGGCTGCCCTGGCCAATCCAATGACCGCGCAGGGCGTGTCCGGCCGCGCGGAAGGCGATCTGGCCTAGAGCCGCCTCCACCGCGTCGCGGATATCCCTCGGTCCAAGGCTCAGGAACTCGACCGGCGTCCGGGAAAAGAATCCGTCGATGGCTGCGCTGGCTTCCGATGAATCGCGACCACGGAGGGCGGCTTCTAGATCGTAGATTGCGCGCGGCGGCGTCACGAAAAAGTCGCCGGTGAGGAGAATCTCTCGGATCCGACTCCGGGCTGGGCCTTCGAGACGGACATCGGCGCGGATGCTGCCGCCCCGCCGGGTGATGGAGGCGCTGCGTAGCGTGTTGTCAATCTCCGGCGCGTCTAGCTGGGTGACGAAATCGTCGCGGCCGATTTCCTCGTCATGGAGCCTTGCAGCAAGTGCCTCCTCGGCGGCGGTTATGGCGCCCCAGGTAGGATCGATGCCGAGGCCCTCAGTGAAGCCATCTAGGAGGACCGAATAGATTGTCTCGAGCGGTGGCGGCGCCGCGCCGAGCGCCTCGCGCAGCGTGATCACGCGCTGGCACGCGGAGGTAAGGTCGCGCTTGCTCAGCTTCTCGATCGGAACCCTGAGCGCAGCGATCATATCCAGGGGGTCGAAATCGATCAGAATCGTACCCTGGTAGAACAGAACGTCGCCGTCGAAAAACCCGCCGGTGCCGCCGATTTTGCGACCACCGACCTCGATGTCGTTTCGCGGCCGGTAGCGCGCGGCGACTCCGAGCTTATTTAGCCCGCGCACGGCCGCCTCGCAGATACACCGGCTCGCGCCATGAAGATCGGTGAAGTCGAGATCAGCGCGGCGGAAGACGAGTTCCCAGCCGATCTGCCCCTCGTCGAGATAGAGGCCGCCGCCGCCAGTGATGCGCCGGCCGATCTCGATGTTGCGGTTCCTGCAGTAGTCGACCCGAACCTCGTGACTGAGGATCTGGTGCATGCCGATGAGGGCCGAGGGGCGGAAGCGGAGAAAGCGAATGGTGTTGGGTATGCGGTCGTCGCGGCGCGCGTCGATCAGTGCTTGGTCAAAGGCGATGTTGGCGCGGGCGCCGCGAATGCCGGTATCGATGACGCGGAAGGGAACAGCGCGCGACATGGTCACGGCCTCCGCCATGGTCATGGTTCGCGACCGACGCGCTTGGCGTCCGGCATGCCGCGCCAGAGCTGGCTCCGGATCTTCCGCAGATCATGGCCGTTCGGCTGGAAGGGATAGGAAGCGATGTCGCGCGGTGGCGAGTCGCCGTAGGGCCGGTCGCAGGCGGAAATCTCGGCGCTTTCCTTGCCCGGGCAACCGGAGGTGCGAAAGGCGACGCCGGCCGCGATCACCTGATCGAGCTCGCCCTTCGGAAATCCGAAATCGCGGATCTGCCCTTCAGCGTCGAAGCGCATGTGCCTGATATGGTGGCCGCAATAGTCAATGAGGTAGCGAGCGATCTGCACGCGCCGCCATTGCGGCCGCGGCACCGGCGGCAGATGGTCCATTAAGGAGCCGCGCTCGGGGAAGAAGGCGAACATGTGGCTGTGGCCGCCAAGGTCGCGGATCGCTTGCACCTGTGAAATGACGTCGTGGTCGGTTTCTCCCATGCCGACGATGAGATGCGCCCCGAAGCGCTCGGGGCCAAAAATCTCCGCGGCGGCATGCAGAATCTCCCAGTATTTGTCCCAGCTATGCGGCGACTGCACGCCGCGGCCGCGCGTGCGGTCGAAGATTTCCGGATTTGCCGCGTCGAGCGCCACCGTGAAGATCTCCGCGCCGAGATCCTTTAGATCCTGCACGTCTTGGCGCGTCATTGTGGTGGGATTGGAGAGGATTGACACCGGAACGTGTTTGATCCGCGCAGTCCACTTACTCAGCACCGTGCGGGTGTCGCGGTCAGAATTCGGGTGTGTGATCATGCTGATGCACATGCGGTGGAAGCGCCCGCCGTCGCCGCCCGAGGCGACGATGTCGATGACCTGGTCGTAGGGCACCGCCGGCCAGTCAACGCGGATGAAATTGCGGTCGGCGTAATCACGCTCCGCCTCGCGGTGCCTGGCGAGGCCGCAATAGGCGCAATTGGCGCGGCAACCCTCGGGGTAGGTGAGCAGGAGATTGAGGCAGCGCGTACAGTCGGTGCGGTGCATATAGCCCTTCATCACGCCAAGCGTGATCGCGGCCGCCGTCGACATCTGCACATAGTTCGGCGAGCGCATGGCGGGCGTCAGGATATTGTCGTTTGGACGATAGAGCCCGGTCGCCTCAACGTTCTGCGCCTTGACCCGTCCGCCATTGCGGGCGTCGAGCGGCACCTCGCTGGGCGCGCGGGGCCGCATGGTTTCGGCCTCGTTGAATTCGGATTTAGTCTTACCCGTGAAATCGGGCACCGCGTGATGTGGCATTTCGAGGCAGCCCATGGTGCGTCTTCCCTCGCTTCCCTGTTCAATCCACCCAGTATTGCGGATAGGCGATCCAACCTCTGCGGAGCGCCGCAGGCGGTGGCCCCGCACTGCCATGCTGTTTGTCCGCCCAAAGCGCACGCCGCCGCCTCAAGGCGCGGGTGAGCCCGGCGTCGAAGAGATCGTGAATCTCGTCCTCATAGTCTTCGAGGGCCGCCGCACGGCCGGCAAGCCAGGCGCCGGCGCTCTGGCCGGCTAATCGTCCCGATTGTACCGCCGAGGCGATGCCGGCCCCGGTTACCGGATTGGTGAGGCCGAGCGAATCGCCTGAGAGCAAGGCCGGGGTTGCGCCAAGCCAGCCGATCGCGCGAAGAGGCCCACCGACGGGAATGAAACCGCCGGTATGGATCCTTGCCGAGGCGCCGACGCGGCCCAAGTCAACAAGCTCGCGGTGTAGAGCGGCGAGCAATGGCTTCAGCCTGCCGCGCGCGCAGGACGAAACGCCAACGCCGAGATTGGCGACGTCGCCCTTCGGGAAGAGCCAACCGTAGCCGCCAGTGAACTCGGAGCGGAGAAAAATATCGGTGGCGTCCGACGTGCGTCGAAGCGGCACGGTAATCTGGCGGGTTTCGACCAGGTCGCGATTCACCTCGCCGATCGCGGCGCCGATCCGCGAGCGCGGGCCGTCGGCGCCGATCACGACCCGGGGCCGTATGACGCCGCCATCGGCGGTGTGGATCGCACCATCAGGCTCGATGGCGCGCAAGGCGATGCCATAGCGGCAATCGGCGCCAGCCCGCGCCGCCGCCTCGGCCAGCCCGCGGTCGAACGCAGCGCGGTCGATCATACGACCGGGGAAATGGAGCGTCTCGTCGGCGGTTCCGCCCTCGACATACGTCTGCATGCGCGAGATGGTCTGGGCGGTGATGGTGACCAGGGCGGGAACGTCCTGATCGAGCATTGCGGGCACGAACTCGGCGCATTGCACGGGGCATCCGGCCTCGGCACGGCGCTCGAGGGCAATCACGGATAGACCCATTGCTGCAGCGGCGGCGGCGGCAGAGCTTCCAGCAGGGCCAAGGCCAACGACGGCAACATCGGGGGCTTCGATCGCCGTCATGCTGCCCTCAACCGGCGCAGGCGCGCTGGCCAGTCAGGCCTTCGAGCGCCGTCGAGCAGCAGGCATGGGCCTGCTCGATGGGCCGACCGATGGCGCGCGCGAGAGCGACGATCCCTTCGGCCGGATAGGCGATGCCGTCGAAGCCGGCCATCGTCGCATAGGCGTCGGTCAGGAGCTTGTGGCGGCCGGCCGGGCGGATGCAACCGAGCTGGACGGGCGCGTTCCGGATGCGCTGACGAGCCGCGATGAAGACGCGGCCGACTTGCTCCGGCGCGACGGTCGCGAAGGGTTTGTCCGCCGGCGCGTAATAGGGAACGACGACGACAAGCACGAGCGCGGTTACGGGGTGGCGCGCGATCATCTCGACGGCGTGTGTCTCGCCAAGAACGCGGCCGTAATGAAGGCCGATTACCACATGGGGCACGACCTCGAGCGATGTGCTGCAGAGCGCGGCCAGCGTCGCCTCGAAATCCGCGACCGGTCGGTCGAGGTGGTAGACGTCCCGAATCGTCTCCTCGGCGCCGATCACGTCCATCATTGCCACGTCAACGCCGGCCGATTCCATGCGCCGGGCGCGGGCCGTGTCGAGGAGGGCGGTGTGGACAGCGATGCGGAGATAGGGGAACTCGCGCTTCAGCCGCTCGATGGTCGGGTAATAGCGATCGTATGGCACCTCGTTCCGCCGATTGGAGCCCCCCGAAAGCAGAAAGCCACGCAGCCCCTTCAGAAGTATCATGTCGCGCACCTTGCGTTCGAGATCGGCTGGATGCGTCGCGGGGATCATGGGATCGAGAATCTTCGCCCTGCAGTGATCGCAATTCAGCGCGCAGGCGCCTGCGGTAATGGAAAAGGCTGGGAAGCTGCTCTTGCCGCAGCCGACGAGCTCGTCACTCGCGTAGGCGCGGAAGGTCGGCGTATAGAAGCGGAGCGGGCCGAGTGGCCGCTCCCGCGCCTCTGCCTCGAGAGCAGTAACGAGATCGCGGTCGAGGGGCAACTCGTCGAAGGGCTCGATGTCGCGGATCGTGTCGAACCAGTTCATGATCCCTCTCACGCCTGATGCTGAAGGCTGACAATTGGACTAGGCTTCGTAGCCTGGATCCTGTCGCCGTGGTGGAGACCGCTACTGATCATGAAGACCCTTTGCGTCCTTCAGCATACTGAAGCCGAATATCTCGGTCTAATGGAAGATCACTTGGAAGGTCGCTCCATCCGCTTTCGTTATGTCCGGCCCTTCACCCCCGGCGCCGCGGTACCGAACGAGGCTGTCGAATTCGCCGGGCTCGTGGTGCTGGGTGCCGGACCTCTCGGTATCGTGAGTGGCAATCTCGTGCCGAGCCTGGCGCCCGAAATCCGCCTGACTCGGGATTTTCTCGCGCGCGGACTTCCGGTTGTGGGCATCGGCATCGGCGCCTGCCTGCTCAGCCATGCCGCGGGCGGTGGTGCCGAGGCGGTGCCGCTCCGCTTTTCGGTCGAGACGGCGAGGCGCGTCGAGGCTGGCGCCCTCGGCGGTTATCTGCCGGCGACCTATCCCTTGGCCGTTTACATGCGCGACCGGCCGGTGCTGCCGGCTGCCGCGCGCGTCCTCGCCGTCGGCGAGGCGGGCCAGCCGGCGCTGTTTCAGATTGGCGAGAATTGTCTCGGCTTTCTCGGTCATCCCGGCGTCAAGTCTGCCATGATCGAGGACCTCATCATGGAATTCGACGACGCACCTGATGGCACGGCCGAGACACTGGCCCGCCTGCGGACGGCTCAAGGCGAAATCGCCATGGCGCTCGGCGAAATCATGGTGGGAATAGTGAAGACCGCGCATCTCATGGAGCCCTGAGCCCGAACCAAGACCGCTACGCGGCTTAGGCCGAGCCCGGGTGCGGCCCTCTATGCGGGGGGTGCTCAGCGGGACGATCGGAGCGAGAATGCGCGACATGAGTACGAGCTGCACCCTCCGCCAGGTGGGGCCGCTCCCTTCGTTATCTTACCCCAAAGCACCCTTTAACAGCGTTCAGGCCAAGGATCCTTTGGGAGAGCGGATTTTACATATTGGCTTCGACGCCTCTAGATCCATCAATACAGCAGTTCATGAAACCCGAAAAGAATAAATTGTAAAACATGAATATATTCAGCGCGAGGCAGCGTACCGGTCGCGTCGCGGATTATTTTAGGCCGGGTCCAACGGGCGTCCTTTGCTTCTGCCGCACCGTTACGCAAGCGGAGGCGGTCGGCCCGGGACCGCCGCTTCCGCGTTTCCTTGGCTATCGCGGTACAATCAATCAAGTTTATCATTTTCTCCCATATATAATAAATTTGGAATGTTATGCTGGCTTTTTGTCGTGCTTCTGCATAGCATCGTTACTTAGGACGATGCCGAGCACTACCTCGCCTAGAGCGGAGTGCCCATCGAGACGCTATGAGAATCAAGCGCGTAAATGACAAGCGCGCGGAAAGGGTGAGGAGCGGCTGTGGCCAAAAAGCTGGTAATCATCTTGGTCAATACCGATCCGCGCAACGGCGAGGAACTCGGCGCGCCTTTCTTTCAGGCGACTGTCGCCGCGGCGATGGACTACGAGGTCGAAGTGATTTGCACGGCGACCGCAGGGCAGTTGATGAAGCGGGGCGTAGCCGAGAAGCTCGTCGTCAAACCGGGATCGCCGAAAACCGTCTACGACTTCATCAAGGACGCGCACGAGGCCGGCGTGAAGTTCTATTGCTGCTCGCCGAACCTCGACCTCTTCGATATGACCGAGGCGGATCTGATTCCCGAATGTTCTGGCATTGTTGGCGGCGCGAAGGTTATCGAGGAAGTGATGGAGAACGATGAGGCGCGTGTTTTAACCTATTGAGCGTGTTAAGGAGTCGAGCGCCACAGGGTCTAACGCCACGGCAGGTCTAACGCGACCGCACTGGCGTTTCGAAAGGGACGGGCATGACAGAGACGAAGGCGGCGATCGGCGACCCGGTGTCGGACGAGCCGGCTATTCCTCGCGACAAGCTCGGTTCGGTCTTCGAGGACATCCGCTCCCACGCGCTTTTCGATCATGAATTGCACGGCTGCCTGAACTGCGGCATCTGCACCGCGACCTGCCCTTCCGCCCACTACTACGACTATTCGCCGCGCGAGATCGTCCAGCTTCTCTGGACTGAGAATCTGGAAGGGATTTACGACGCCATGCAGGAGAAGATCTGGGCCTGCGCCCAGTGCTATACCTGCGCCGCGCGTTGTCCCTTCGGCAATTCGCCGGGCGGCCTCGTGATGATCATGCGGGAAGTGGCGATCAAGCACGGCATGCAATCGGCCAAGGACGTGCTGCGGCCCTTTTCGCGGGTACTTCTCAAGGTCATTTCGACAGGCAATCAGCTCGCACCCAATATGATCACGTCCGATGCCTTTCCAGACTGGGGGCCGAACGTGAGCAAGGTCAACGCACCGCTCAATATCCTGCGAAAGGCGATCCCCGTGCCGACGCTCCATACCATGGACACGGCCTGGGAGGTGAACCTCAAGACTTCAGTCGAGCTCTATACGATTTGGGAGGCGACTGGTGTCCTCGACCAACTCGAGACGGTCGACGAAAACCTTTTCGATGTCATCAACGATATCATGGACGAGAAGCGAGAGGAATATGCCGAGTGGCTCGAGGAGCAACAAGGCAAAGAGTAGCCGCGGGACGGAGAGGCCTGCGGGGCCTCGTGGCCGCCGAAAAGGAGAGCATGATGGAAAAGCGAGGCGAAAGCCAAGGTGCCTTCAATGGCTTTGGCAACGAATGGCGTCCGTCTAATCTCAGTCTGCAAGACGCACGAGCCGCGACCTCCTGGGTCGAGGCCCGCATCGACCGCCGTTCGATGCTGACCGCGAAGGACCGGGTCGAGGACGTGCGCGATGCGATGTGGCAGCTCGAGAAGGACGGCGAGATCCTGGTCCACCGCGTCACCGAGCAGCACGAGCCAGTCATCGCCCGCACTCTCTACGGATGGGAGAAGCGAATTCCGACCAACCAGCTGTGGCACCACAAATCCTGCGGCCAGTGTGGCAACATCCCGGGCTATCCGGCTTCGCTTCTATGGCTCATGAACATGCTCGGGAAGCGCTATCTGGACGAAACCGATCAGACCTCCTGCACCGCCTGGAACTATCACGGCTCCGGCATCGGCAACGTGGTGAGTCTCTCTGCGGTGTTTCTCCGAAATTTTCACCAAGCCTATGTTTCCGCCAAGGCGCAAGGCCTGCCCGAGGGCTATTACTATCCGCTGGTCCATTGCGGCACCTCGTTTGGCAACTACAAGGAGATGCGGGGGTATCTGCTGCACTCAGCGACGCTCCGGGAGCAGGTGAAAAAGATCCTCGGTAAGCTCGGCCGCCTCGTCGACGGCAAGCTTCTGATCCCGGAAGAAATCGTGCATTACTCGGAGTGGCTGCATGTCATGCGCGAGCACGTCAAGCAGCATCAGGTGGTTGATTGCAGCGGCATTCGCGCCACTATCCATCCCGCGTGCCACGTCTACAAGATGGTGCCGGAAGACGTCATCTACGACGATAAGGTGATGGATGGCAATCGCGTCGCGGTCTCGACCGGCTTGGCGGAGACGCTTGGCGCTCAGGTCATCGACTA
>JAJYTL010000046.1 GCA_021793055.1 Pseudomonadota bacterium | reverse complement strand
GATCGTGTGGTCCTTGCCGAGGCCGACGTTCTTGCCCGGATGGAAGCGGGTGCCGCGCTGGCGCACGATGATGACGCCAGGGCCGACCTGCTCGCCGCCGTAGCGCTTGACGCCGAGGCGCCGGCCTTCCGAATCGCGGCCGTTGCGGGACGAACCGCCAGCTTTCTTATGTGCCATTAGCCGTTCTCCTTCGCCGCCGCCTTGGCGCGCTTCTTCGCCGGCTCGCCGGCCGCCGCCGCGCTCATTCCGGGCGCCGCGATCTCGGTGATCTTGAGGGTGGTGAAATGCTGACGATGGCCCTTGGTACGCCGGTAGTTCTGACGCCGCTTCTTCTTGAAGATGACGACCTTGGCGCCGCGGCCCTGCTCGACCACCTCGGCGGTGACCACCGCGCCGGCGACAAGCGGCGCGCCCACGGTCACGCCGGCGCCTTCGCCGACGGCCAGCACCTGCTCCAAGGCAACCTGGCTGCCCGGCTCGGCGGCCAGCCGCTCGACCTTGATCTTATCGTCCTTGGCGACCTTGTATTGCTTGCCGCCGGTCTTAATCACCGCGAACATCGACATTTTGCCTTTCCCAGCCGTGGCGGACCTCTGCTCGCGGCCCTCGATCGGCCGCGCTCTGGAGGCCTGTTCCGCTTTCCGGCGACAGCCTCACCCGCGCGCAAGGCGAGCCCCGCGGCGGGTGCGGCGGACTATAGCCGGGATGCCTTTCCTGTCAATGGGGTCGGCGGCAAAAAGCCCTGGGAGGCCGGCGGCGAAAACCGGGCAAAACCGGGACGGAAGGATTGCGGCCCTGGCGGGCTTGCGCTAGGCTCCGCCCCCGCCATCGCGCCGGCCCCGGACGGCAGGCCCGGCGGCCAAGACGGAGAGGTGCCAGAGCGGCCGAATGGGGCGGTCTCGAAAACCGTTGTACCCTTTGGGTACCGTGGGTTCGAATCCCACCCTCTCCGCCATAATTTCCACGTAACTGATTGAATTAAATGAATAATATACTCACATAAATTTTCTCACCCATCAATTTACCCATCATTTCAACTCAGCTTTCCACGGACGCCGGCGTACGCTAGCGTGCAATTCACCCCGTCGTCCGCAGGCACTGCCGGCGAATATAGGATTACAGCGGCTCCCGCGGATGAGGCATCCGCAGGCGGCCGATTTTTCGGCGGCAACCGCGCCCTTGCCCTTTATTCCGCTCCACCGCCGTGAAGAAGCGTGGCAAAAAATGGCGCCTGGGACTAACCCGATCCACGCGCGACGATTGCCGCTTTCCACCGAGCAGGACGGGCTCCGCGACATCGGCTTCGGCCACGGCGTACACAAGGCAGCGGCCTACCGGGTGTTCTCGGCGGCGGCCGAGGCCAGCTGCCGGATTGCGATCGCGCCCGACAAACCGATCTCCCTCGGGCGCTCACGCCGTTAGGCTGCGCCCCGCCATCTCGCCCGTGTTCCGGCTCAACCCTGGCGCATCAAAGATGCGCTGGAGCGCCGCGCGCATTTTCTCCTGCCGCGCCCCATCCACCCGCCGCCACTGGCCGAGCGGGGCGACGAGCCGTGCCGCTGCCTGCGGGTTGAGCGGATCGAGCGCAAGGATGGTGTCCGCCAGGAAATCGTACCCCTCGCCCGAGGCGGTGTGGAATCGCACCTGGTTGGCGCTGGCGAAGCTGCCCACCAGCGCGCGCACGCGGTTCGGATTGCGCAGGTCGAAATCCGGATGTGCGGCGAGCTTTCGCATCGCCTTGGGGGTATCGGCCAGCGCCGAAATGGCTTGGATCGCGAACCACTTGTCCAGCACCAGGGCATCGCCGCGCCACTTGGCATGAAACGCCGCCAGCGCCTCGGCCCGTTCCGGACAGGCAAAGTTGGATAGAACCTCCATAGCGGCCAGAACGTCTGTCATGTTGGCGCCCTGATCGAATTGCGCCTTCGCGAGTTGCAGACCGTCCGGCTCGCTGGCGGCGACCAGATAAGTGAGGAAGGCATTGCGCAGAGCGCGGCGCCCGATTGCGGCGCCGTCGATGCGATACGGCCCCGGATCGGCGAGCCGGTCATAGGCCGTGCGAAGCTCCGCCTGCAGCGCTCGGCCGATGGCAGACCGCGCTGCCTCGCGCGCGGCATGGATCGCGTCGGGATCGACGCTCTCCTGCTGGTCGGCGAGATAAGTCTCTCCCGGTAGTGCCAGAGCTTCCGCCGCAAAAGCCGGATCGGCATCGGCACCGGCAAGCATCGCCGCGGCGGCGTCGATCACCCCCTGGTCAAGGGCTGGCGCCTCGCCCCGGCGCCAGGACTGCGCCATCGCCAGCAAGGCGTCGGTCGCGTATCGCTGGCCGGCGTCCCAGCGCACGATCGGGTCGCTGTCATGGGTGGCAAGAAAGCGCAGCCGCTCCGCGCTCAGGCCGCCGAGCCGCACCGGCGCGGAAAACCCGCGCAGCAAAGAAGGCACCGGCGGACCGGGCACATCCTCAAACACGAAGCGCGTCTCCGCCGCCTCGGCCAATAGCACTCGCGTGCCGAGGCGCGCCGTCGGCTCGCCGGCAAGCCGCAGAGGCAGTTCCGCGCCATCGGCATCCAACAAGCTCATCGCCAGCGGCACGACCAGCGGCTGCTTCTCCAGCTGGCCGGGTGTCGGCGGCGTGCGCTGCGCTACGGTCAGAACATAGCTGCGGGTCGCCGGATCGTACGCATCGGAAACAGTCAGCTCCGGCGTCCCGGCTTGGTGGTACCACAACTTGAATCGGGTCAGATCGACGCCCGAGGCATCCGCCATTGCGGCAACGAAATCGTCGATCGTGACGGCCTGATTGTCGTGGCGCGCGAAATAGAGGTCCATGCCGCGGCGAAATGCGGTGCGTCCGACGATGGTCGCCATCATGCGGATGACCTCGGCCCCCTTGTTGTAGACCGTCGCGGTGTAAAAATTATCGATGGCTTGGTAGTGGTCGGGCTGCACGGGATGGGCGAGCGGTCCAGCGTCCTCGCGGAACTGCGCCGCGCGGAGCATTCGCACGTCGGCGATGCGCTTCACGGCCGGCGAGCCCCGGTCCATCGTGAATTCCTGGTCGCGATACACCGTGAGCCCTTCCTTCAACGATAGCTGAAACCAGTCGCGGCAGGTGACGCGGTTTCCCGTCCAGTTGTGGAAATACTCGTGGGCGATAACGGACTCGATGCCCTGGTAATCGGTGTCGGTCGCGGTTTCCGGCTTCGCCAGCACGTATCTGGTGTTGAAGACATTGAGCCCCTTGTTCTCCATCGCCCCCATGTTGAAATCGGACACCGCAGCGATGTTGAACACATCGAGGTCGTATTCCAGGCCGAAGCGTTCCTCGTCCCAGGCCATCGCCGCCTTGAGCGAGCGCATCGCGTGCGCGCAACGGTCCTCGTCACCCGCGCGCACCCAGATCGCCAGCGCCACCTCGCGCCCCGATCTGGTAGTGAAGCGGTCGCGCACCGCGACCAGCTGGCCGGCAACCAGGGCGAACAGGTAGCAGGGCTTTGGGTGGGGATCGGTCCAGGTGATGCGGTGGCGGCCGTCCGACAGCGTCTCCATTGGGCTGGGATTACCGTTTGAAAGCATCACAGGGCAGACGTTGCGATCGGCAGTAATGGTGACGGTGTAGCGCGCCATCACGTCCGGCCGGTCGGGGAAGTAGGTGATGTGGCGGAATCCCTCGGCCTCGCATTGGGTGAAAAAGGCGCC
Source organism: Pseudomonadota bacterium (assembly GCA_021793055.1). Taxonomy (GTDB): domain Bacteria; phylum Pseudomonadota; class Alphaproteobacteria; order Ferrovibrionales; family Ferrovibrionaceae; genus JAJYTL01. The sequence goes on along the minus strand of JAJYTL010000046.1, from coordinate 11,303 downwards.
GTTCGAGACATAGAGACCGGAGAGTTCGGTATTGGCAGCGGGGTCGATGACGGTCTCGATCTCAAGCACGCAGGCGTCCGGCACGTCGTCAATGACGAGTGATGCATTGTCCAGTCGCCAGCGGTTTGCGCCGAGGGCGGCGCCATCGAGCGCGATGGCGCGCACAGGCTGGCCGGAGCCGTCGAGGTGCAGAGCTTGGCCGGACGCGGCTCCCGGGTTGCGGCGAACCGCTAAGCGGGACCGCACAACGGTGGCGTGCGGATCGAGGGCGAAGTCGAGCGCTACCGCGTCCACGAGGAAGGCGGGCGGGCGATAATCCGTGAGCCGGGTTTCGCTCGGGGAGGCGGCGACGGTGGGGTTGTGGGGGTCGGGCATGGGGCCTCTGAGGTTGCGGAGGGGATGGTCGATGCGAAACCACCACGCTGTGAGCGGTGGATATCACGGAAACACAAATTTTCACGCCGGAGGGGATTGATAATCCGCTCTATCTTTCTTTCGGGCAAAAAATCGAGCGGCGCACTATCAGAGCCCCGGCGTCCGACGATGGTACTCGTGTCTCGCGCGGAGGCCAAAGTTCGTTTCAAAAAGCGCATCAGGTTGGGTAAGGAGCTCCTGTAAACCACCCCGAACCAGTTGTCTGTCCGAGGGAGGGCCCTGTACCAGACGATCAGCCGAAGCGATCCACCTGTCGAAAGCGGACGCGCCGGCCGACGGCATCCCTTCGGCGGTCGTAGGTGAGGAGCGGCCATACTTTGACAGGGTCAATCAGCAGATCTGATCCCGCCGCGACGCAACGACTCGCGCCACCACTCCCCAATACCGTTATGGGAATGCCGGACAGCGCAAAGGCCGGCAGTCGCGTTCATACAGGATAGCCGGAAAATAATAGGAAGTCTGGCCAACGTCAGTCGGAATCCGGGCGCGGCCGGCCGCGCAGGCCCTTGATCGCGCTGCGGCTGCCTTTCTCTTCCAAGGCTCGTGGCGGCGCGATAAGGGAGGAACGGGACCTTCGCGGCACGGCCGCCCGAAAGCTTCGCATCACCGCGTGCGACGAGGCCGTCGACATCGTCTGACACAAGAGCGGTCGTTCGAGAACCGCAAGTGGGACGCGGCGCGAGCGCAATGCCATGAATGGGTTACCCCGCCCCTTCTGCGACCTTGGGTTTTGATCTCCCACTGCGTGGCGCCGCGTAATCTTGCCATCGGCGCTGACGCACACTGCATTGCCGAGGGCGGGAAGCCATGCCCTGGGTGTAAACACGCCCCTTGAATTTCCTGCTTTTACGGAAGGCCGGGCAATATTTCGTAAGCGCGCAACTGCGAGGAAAGCGCCTTGTCTCCCCCTCGTTACGCGAAAGCGGCGGCAACGGGCCTACGTCATTCCCACTGCCGATCGTGACGTGGACCGGTTGTCTCATCCAGGGGGGAGCGGAGCCCGAAGGTCATTTGAGCCGACTTGGCTCGGTGATGCAATGGGACGGGGCGCGAAGCCCCACAGCAGCTCAAGCGGCCCGTCCCGTTGCATCTTCCGGCGATCCAATGCCTTTTCGCTTCTGCGTTCGCCGAGGGCGGCCGCATGCCCTGAATGAGCCAGGTATTGGACGGCATTTCGTCGACATGACGTTCCCAATCGAACCCGTGATCGACGGCGATCGGGGTGACGACAGTGGTCGCCATCCATAGCCAGCGCCGGCGAGTTGCTTCATTGGGAAGGCCGATGCACCGCGGTCCAAAGTGACGCCGAGCCGTAATCGGCGGCACATGCCGGGCGCCAAGGTCAACGCTTGATCGGGCGCCAAATACCGCGTCTTTCAAAACGGCAAGTTTGTGCATCCGAGTGCCTGCGAAATGGAACGGCCGACATTGCGCATTCTAGGCATTAGTGCCTCTAGCCGCGCCCGTGTCAGGCGCACCGATGGCCCCATAACCGCGACGCACGCCGCCGGTTCGTGAACTCCCCGGTTGAATATCGGCACCGCGATAGCGCTTGCGTGCTCGGTCATTTCCTCCTCATCAATCGCAACGCCGTCGCGCCGGATCAACTTGAGTTGAGCCAGGATCGCATTGGGATCTGTCAGCGTATGAACCGTCTGCGCGACGAGAGGCCCCTTTAATGCCTCTTGCCGCAACGTCTCGCTGCCGAAGGCGAGAAACACGCGGCCCGCCGCCGTGCAGTACATCGGCACCCGGCGTCCCATGTTCCCGACGATTCGCACCGACTGCGGGCATTCCAGGACATTCGCGACCACGATCATGGTGCCTGACCGCAAGATGAAACGGACGGTTTCCTGCGTCTCCTGCCAAAGCGCGGCCATATGAGGTTTTGCCTCGGCGAAGGGATCCAAATTGGCCAGAACGCTGCCCGCGAGTTCAATGACGCGGATTCCCAATCGGTACCGCTTGGTCACCGGATCCTGGGTGACAAAGTTCTCCGCGCAGAGGGTACGCAATGTGCGCCAGGCCATCACCCTGTCCACGCCGATGGCGCGCGCTAGTTCGGCCGCGCCCCACTCCGGTGCCTGCGTGGTGAAGCAGCCGAGGACCCGCAACCCTCTGGCAAGGCTCTTCATTTCCAACACAGTGTCTCCTCTGCACGCAGGCGTCTTGACAGACCCTGGCTGAATATTTGTATTATTATTATCTACATTGTTTCTTATGTAACAACAAAAACCATACAGGCTGGGCAGCCCGGGAAGGAAGCCATAGTGGGAGACGGCATAAGCCACCCCGACGCCTCTCTTTCGGCGCAAGTCGGTACCGCGTCTGGACCACACAGCGGCACATCCGGCGTTCCGATCCCGATCCTGGAAGCGCGACGGATCAGCAAATCACTCGGCGTGGCCGCGGCGCGCATCCAAGTCATCGACCATGTCAGCTTCGACGTCGCGGAAGGGGAATTCGTCTCGGTCGTCGGCCCCTCAGGCTGCGGCAAAACCACCCTGCTCATGTGCCTTGCCGGCCTATATTCGCTCGACGCCGGTTCTATCCAGTTTGCCGGACACCCCATCACAGAACCGCCGCCCGGGCTCTCGGTCGTGTTTCAAGACTACAGCCGCTCGCTGCTGCCGTGGAAATCCAACCTCGAAAATGTCGTCTTCGGCATGCGCCGCTTGGCCGACCTGTCACGACAAACGAAACGAGAGACCGCGCGCGAAATCCTCGCCAGCGTCGGACTTAGCCGTTTCGAGAACCACTATCCATGGCAGGTCTCCGGGGGCATGCAACAGCGCGTCGCAATCGCGCGTGGGCTTGCCGCCCGCTCCCGCCTCCTGCTCCTTGACGAGCCGTTAGCCGCCGTTGACGCGCAGACGCGGGCGGAAATGCAGGATCTTGTGCTTGAGCTTGCGCAACGTTACCGCCAGAGCTGCCTCCTGGTAACGCATGACGTCGACGAGGCGGTCTACCTTTCCGATCGCGTCATCGTCTTGTCCCAGCGCCCGACCCGGGTGGTCGAGGAGATAATGGTGCCGCTGGCGAAACCACGGGACCAGATCGCCACCCGCGAAGACCGGCTTTATCTCGACATTCGCCATGCATTGCTTGAGCGCATCCGCGCCTTGAAGACCTCGGTCCCGGCAACCGGGCCCTGACGCCAAAACTTGCTGGGTGACACACAAAATCGGCTCCGGCACCGCGCCGGACGGCGAGCCAAAAGGGAGAGAGACATGACACGCCACGCGTTGCATCGCGCTACCAGACTGGTCCTTACGACCCTTATCGCCTTCCTTCTCGCGCCGCTTTTTGGCGCTCAGGCGGCGCCCCTTCAGCCTCTTAAGGTTGCCTATCTGGGCGCCATCGATACCGTCGTCCTTCACCACGCGGTCGAGGCCGGGTTTTTCAAACAGCAGGGGCTCGATGTTCAGACCTTGCGCATCAATGACGGGCCAGCGGTCATTTCCGCCGTCCTAAGCGGCTCGGCACAGATTGGCTATGCCGCCGCGACGCCCCCCGCCATCGCCTACGAGCATGGGCAACCTCTTTCGATCTTTGCCACCGCGAACTACGAGCGCTACCCCTACTCCGCCAACATGACGACCATCATTGCTTCCAAGCGCTCGGGCATTACCACAATCGCCGGTCTCAAGGGAAAAACGATCGCGAGCAACGCCCAGCCCTCAGGCTGCACCATTACCATTGAGCAGCATCTGGCGCAGGCCGGGCTCTCCATACACGACGTCAAACTCCTAATCATTCCATTCCCGAACATGCAGGCCGCGATGGCCCTCGGTGAAACGGACGCGGTTTGCACCATCGTCCCCTTCCTGACCGCGATGCAGCTCAACCCCGGCATTAAGCCCACGGTCCTTGCCCGCGGCACGATCGCCGATCTGAAGAAGATCGGCAAAGTCGCGGTGACCAGCTATTTCGGCAGCTCGTCCTGGGTTAAGTCGCACCATGCTGTCATCAAGCGCTTCCTGGTCGCCATGCAGAAGTCTCAGGCGGACCTCAACGCGCATCCCGCTGTCTACCACCGCGACCTCATTAAGTACTTTCACATGAAGCCGGCCTTCGCGGCGAAGGTTCCGCTCGCCATCTCCAAAGCGAGCCTCGTTGCCAAGCCCAGCGATTATCAGAGCCTTTTTGACGCCCTGCACAAGGCCGGCATGCTGCCGAAGCGCCTCAAGGCCGACAAAGTTGTCACGACGATCACGCCTTAAGAACGAGACCGCTCCCGGGCAATGGGCTGCGTCGCGATATCCAAAAGGTGTCTGCATGCCGATAGACATCCTCGATACCGGCGACGCACCCAACCCGGCGGCCTAGCGGCGCGTTGACAATAGCCGCACCAAGTGGTCCCGCTGCCGTACTTGGCGGTGGGCCACCCTGAATTTTCGCCGCAGGATATTTGTCATGCGCTGGTCTAAACGTCTTTTCGGTGTCATCCTTTTTTTCCTGCTCTGGCAGTTGATCAGTGCGTCCGGCCTGGTGTCGGCGGAATATTTTCCGGCCGCAACCACCGCTGCCCGCGCGCTGCTGGGCATGCTGGCAACGGCGGATTTCTGGGCGAGCTTTGCGACTACCGCCGTACGGTTGTTCACCGGTCTTGCGATCGCCCTCGCGCTCGGTCTCGGGCTTGCGCTTTTGACCGCGCGGGCGGTTCTGTTTCGACGCATGCTCGATCCGCTTGTGGAAATCATGCGCGTCCTTCCCCCGCCCGCGCTGGTGCCGATCGCAATCTATGGCCTCGGCCTCGGGCCGCGGATGTTTCTCTTCATCATCGTCAACGCTGCGATCTGGCCGATCTATATTAATGCCGCCAACGCGCTTTCGAGCACCGAGCCAATGCAGATCCTGACCGGCCGCGCCTACGGCTATTCGGCATCCCAAATCTTGTGGCGCCTGCGATTTCCGGCCGCCTTGCCGGAAATCTTCATCGGTATCCGAATCGCGGCCGGGTTCGCGCTATTGGCCACCATCGCCGCGGAAATGCTGGCCGGAACCAACGGCCTCGGATACCAGCTCTACAACGCGGGGTTCAGCCTGGAGACGCCACAGATGTTCGCCCTGATGTTCGTCATCGGCGTTTTTGGCGTTGTCATTCAGATGCTGACCATCCTGGCCCGACGCATCTTCATCAGCTGGCACACGACGCTGGCTGCCATGGCGCAACCCCTATGACCGCAATCTTCAGAAACCTTGACCGGATGCTGGGGAACCTCCCCGGCATCCTCTTTCTCGCCGCATTTGCGGCGCTTTGGCAACTGATTGCGTTCTTGACCCATTCGCCGAGCTTTCCGAGCTTTTTCGGCGTCATAGTAGCCCTGTTCGCGCACGCGCCGGTCATTGTGAGCCAGCTTTCCATAACCCTCGGGCGCGCGTTCTCCGGATTTGCGATCGCGCTCGTTCTCGCGCTGCCGCTTGGCATCGTTCTTGGCCGTATCCGGCTGCTGCGCGATCTTGCGGAGCCCGTCATCGAGCTCATTCGACCGCTCCCGGCGATCGCCGTCATTCCCGTCACCATGATCTTTTTCGGCATCGGCGATGCCGCGAAGATCGCCGTTGTTGTCTATGGGGCCGCCTTCCCGATCCTGATCAACGCGATGGAGGCGGTCGCCGGCGCGCATCCGACGCTCTCCAATGTCGCTCGGTCGCTCCGCCTCACCCGCTTCGAGACCATGCTCACCATCGACCTTCCCGCGGCCTTGCCGCAGATCGTCGCCGGGATCAGAATAAGTTTGGCGCTCTCTGTTCTGTTGGCCGTCGTCTCCGAGATGATTCTGTCGTCGAACGGCCTCGGCACCTATCTCATCCGTGCCCAGCAGCGATTTGAAATTTCCGATGTTCTGGCCTCCCTCTTGGTCATCGCCCTGACGGCGCTCGCGCTAAACGCCACCATGCTCGCATTCGAACATCGTCTGCTCGCCTGGCACCACGCCCGCCAGGCGACCGCGCGCGGCCCGGCCTGATCCCCGCAAACATACGGCTTGACCCATGCCCGAAATACGTAACGTGCTTTTCATCATGTGCGACCAGCTTCGCGCGGATTATCTCTCCTGTTACGGCCACCCGGTCATTGAGACCCCCAACATCGATCGTCTCGCCAACCGCGGGGTTCGTTTCACGCGCGCCTTCGTGCAAGGCGGCGTCTGCGGGTCCTCCCGCATGTCCTTCTATACGGGCCGCTACGCCGCGTCGCACCGCGCCACCTGGAACTTCGTGCCGTTACCAATCGACGAATTGACCCTTGGTGATTATCTCACCGCCGCGGGACGCCGTGCTCACCTCATCGGCAAAACGCATTTCGCGCCCGATACCATGGCCATGCATCGCTGCGGCATCGAGGACGATTCCGAGGCCTCGGCTCTTCTCCGCGAAGGCGGCTTCACCCTGGTCGCGCGCCACGAGGGGGATCTGCCGACCGGCAAGGCGGATTACACCGCCTTCCTGCGTTCAAAAGGCTATCAAGGCCAGGACCCCTGGCTTGACTACGCTGTCGCCGTTCGCACGCCGGATGGCGGAACCGCCGACGGCTGGCATATGCGCAACGCCCATCTGCCGGCGCGCGTTGCGGAGGAGCATTCCGAAACCGCCTATGTCACCGACACGGCGATCGATTTCATTCGCCGCCAGGGCGAAACGCCGTGGGTTCTGCATCTTTCCTACATCAAGCCGCATTGGCCCTATGTCGCCCCGGCCCCCTATCACGCGCTCTACCGTGACGCCGATACCGGCCCTGTTCTTCGCGACGCGCGCGAAGCTGAGAACGAACATCCCGTCGTATCCGCCTATCGGCGTAGCCGTGCGTCCCAGACCTTTGCCGATCCCGCCGTGGCGCGGCACGTTCGTCCGACCTATATGGGTTTGGTCCGCCAGATCGACACTCATATCGGCCGGATTCTAGATCTTCTCGAAAGTCTGGGCCGTCTCAAGGATACGCTCATCGTTTTCACCTCCGACCATGGCGACTACCTCGGCGATCACGGCCTTGGCGAGAAGGAACTCTTCCACGATATCATCCACCGCGTCCCCTTCTTGTTGGTCGATCCCACACTCGCGGCCGATGGCACCCGAGGAAGTGTCGATGATCGGTTCGTCGAGGCCATCGATGTCCTGCCGACGATCCTCGATGCGCTCGCGCTGCCCGCGGCGACGCACCGCCTTGAAGGCCGCTCCCTTCTGCCGCTGACGCGCGGCGAGGCGACGGCGTGGCGAAGCTCGGTCGTCAGCGAGCTCGACTACGGCCTTAAGGAGGCCCGTCGGCTTGTCGGCTTGCCGGCCGCGAGCACCTGCCGCGCGATCATGCTGCGCAGCGCGGAATGGAAATACGTCTACTGGCACGGTTTCCGGCCGCAGCTGTTCAACCTGGCGGACGATCCCGACGAATTCGCCGATCTCGGCGCCAATCCGCGCTTTCGCCAGGTCGGCGACCGGTTTCGCGACGAAGTGCTCGACTGGCTCGCGACGCGCCGCGCGCGCGCCACTCTCGACTTTGCGACCATCGAGCGCCGCACGGGACGCGCTCCGGACGGCATCCATATTGGCCTCTGGTGAGGGCGCCACGCAGGCGCGATCTCGGAAACCTGAGTTGAAACCGCCTATGGCTGGCAATTTTTGAGCAAACTCCATGAGCAAGGTACGAAACGTTCTTTTTATTATGTGCGACCAATTGCGGGCCGATCACCTCGGCTGCGCGAGGCACCCGACCTTGCAAACCCCCAATCTTGACCGTCTCGCCGCCCAGGGCGTTCGTTTCGAGAATGCCTTCGTCCAGTCAGGGGTCTGCGGTCCCTCGCGCATGTCGTACTACACCGGCCGCTACGTTCTCAGCCATGGCGCGACATGGAATAGAGTGCCGCTTTCGGTCCATGAATGGACCATCGGCGATTATTTAAAGCCTGCGGGCCTCGCCGCCGTCCTTGCCGGCAAGACGCATATGGTACCCGATATCGAAGCCATGGAGCGGCTCGAGCTCGATGGGGGCTCGGCTCTTGCCGCGCTCATCCGACAAGGCGGATTCCGGCCCATCGATCGCTACGACGGACATTCGCCGCCCGGTCGCGAAAGCGGCTATGCGGACTATCTTCGCGCCAAGGGCTATGTGTCCAAAGACCCGTGGAGCGACTATGTCATCGCGGCGGAGGGCGCCGACGGCGAGATCCTTAGCGGATGGCAGATGCGGAACGCCCGCCTGCCTGCGCGTGTTCGTGAGGAAGATTCCGAGACCGCCTACATGACCGATCAGGCGATCCGGTTCATCGAATCTCAGGGCGAGGCGCCATGGTTCCTGCACCTCAGCTATGTCAAACCGCACTGGCCCTATATGGCGCCGGCGCCCTATCACGCGATGTACGGACCAAACCAGGCTCTGCCGGTCAATCGCAGCCCCGCCGAGCTCGAAGATCAGCACCCCGTGCTCGCCGCTTATCGTCGGCAGGAGGAGTGCGTAAACTTTTCGCGCGACGAGACCATAGCGGCGGTACGGCCAACATATATGGGCCTGATCAGTCAACTGGACGCGCACCTCGGGCGCATTTTAGCGCTTCTCGAACGGAGCGGCCGGCTCGCCGACACCCTGATCGTTTTCACCTCCGATCACGGCGATTTTCTCGGCGACCATTGGCTCGGTGAAAAGGAGATTTTCTACGACGAGGCCATACGCGTGCCGCTGATCATCGTCGACCCCGACACGGCGTCAGCTGGAACGCGCGGCCAGGTCGATAGCCACCTTGTCGAAGCGATCGACGTGCTGCCGACCTGCCTCGATGCCCTTGGGCTGCCAATTCCAACTCACCGGCTCGAGGGCCGATCGCTTCTCCCGCTTCTGCGCGGGACGGCGCCCGGGTCATGGCGCGACTTCGTCATCTCGGAACTCGATTATTCCTTTCGCGAGGCGAGACTGATCCTGAACCGCGGCCCACGCGAATGCCGCGCCTTCATGCTCCGGACCGAGCGCTGGAAATATGTCCTCTGGCAGGGGTTCCGCCCGCAGCTGTTCGATCTTTTGGACGATCCGTTCGAACTGAGCGACCGAGGCGATGACCCCGGCCTCGCCCGTGTCCAGGCTGAGCTGCACGAGCAGCTTTTTGCTTGGATGCGGGTACGCGAAAATCGCACCACCGCCAGCGACGCCTATGTTGAAGCCCGCACCGCTCGGCACAAGGACCATGGCATATATTATGGCGTCTGGTAATTCGAGCCTTGCCGGGGCGACAAGACCACATTCAAGCTCCGATTTGACCCGCTTCCCGACGCCATTGCCTCTGCGGCGATATCCCATCTCCCTACGGCCGTCGATGCATTCTTTCGTCGAAGGATCAGGTGGCTTGGAGAGGGAGAAAGTGGTAGTCGGCAACATAATCAGTTGCGTACATCAACGCACGCGGCGAATGAGCCAAACCCAAGCCTGTCGCGCTTCGCCCCATAAGTTGAAGCGGACACCCGGAATACCATCATGAGGCCAAACGCTCGGAAAGGATCCTGGCCCGCGGCAGCCGCCGACGACTATAAGGCCAATTGGCACCTGCGCTCCGATTGAGATCCAAATCTCTCCGAGAGTCCGCGCACCATCTATCGTTGCAGCACCGATTCAACCAAAGCTCGGAGAACGGGCCTTCTGTGCAAAGTCGAAGCCCTCGATCATGTTATAAGCCTCGGCATCCCGCTTCCGCAGAGGTTTAAGCCCGAAGCGTGCGGCAATCAGTGCAAGTATCGAGGCCGTGTCGCTGATGTGATGATCGACATATCCCCGCCGGGCCCAAGGGCTGATCGTCATCGCCGGCAAACGCGTGCCGCGGCCATACGAGTCCGCCCTTGGCGGTGGCACATGGTCCCAAAAACCGCCGCCTTCATCATAAGTGATGATAATCGCCATTCGCGGCCATAGGCGGCTTTGCTCGGCGGCCCGCAACAGGGCCATGACCCATTGCTCCCCCCAGCGCGGCGCCGAGTGCTTCGGGTGCTCGTCATGCGCGCCGGTCGCCTTGATGAAACCGCCGTTAGGCACCGTTCCCGACCGCAAGTCATCGAGGAAATCGGTGACATCCGGCATGCGGCCCCCCTTACGTTGGCGAACCGACTCGGGTAATACTGGAACGGATTGCGGTGAGGGACGTAGATGTAAGGGGAATCAACCACCGCTGAACCGCTGCCGGTGCCGAAGGCTGTCTTTAATGCCCATGGCTTCACCAGATTCCAGTTTTCGTTGTACCATGCCCAGGACAGCCCCGCGGCGGTGAGCCGGTCACCGATATTGGGGTAGGTCTGCTCTTCGGGCGGCGGCGCCAGCTTAAGCGCGGCCGGTTTGATTTCGGTCGGGCCGTTTAGAGGCGGCAAATCGTTGATCATTATCCCCGCACGATCGTAGGGCATGCCGAACACCGGCGGATTGAAATTGCCTCGTTTTGACTCCGGTGCCTCGCGCCACTCTACTGAGCGGGCGGAAACGAGATGCAGCGCGTTCCCGGTCGAGCCTCCGAGCATCGCCTGAAAAAAATGGTCGACGAGAACATATTCGTCGGCCAGGCGGTAATAGTCAGGCAAGTCCGCCCGTTCGTAATGACCCAACACCGCGCCGCAGGGCGCCGATGCGGCGAAAAGCATACCCAAAGGTTGCTCTGCGTCGCCGGGATCAAAGGGCGGATGATGACGCTCCAGCGCCAGGGCAACGAACCGATCCATGGCGCCTTTGTCGATCTGCGCCAGCATGCGGAAGAAGCGAAGCGAGGGCTCAAACGGTACGTTGCGCGCGGCTGGCATATAGGGCGCAAGGTGAAATGGCCCATTGGCCAGCCGAACGCTCTGAAAAGTGGCGATGTAACCCGGCAGCGGAAGATCGGGATAATGAATGCAGGCGGGATTCTTCT
>JAJYTL010000045.1 GCA_021793055.1 Pseudomonadota bacterium | reverse complement strand
ATCTCGCCCAGGGCGCCGGCGCCCGCCGCCACGCCGCGAGCAGGGCGCAAAGCTCGCGCCAATGCGGCGCCGCCGCGGCCGGCGCGGCGAAGCGATCAAGCGCGGAAAAATCCCAGCCGGCTTCCGCGAGATGGCTTTGCGCCGCGCGCGCCGTCGCCGGGCCGATGCCAGGCACCAGTTGCAGCACGCGGAAGGCGGCGACCGCATCGCGCGGGTTCTCGATCCAGCGCAGGACGCAGAGCATGTCCTTGACGTGCGCCGCTTCGAGGAACTTGAGCCCACCGTATTTGACGAAGGGGATGTTGCGCCGCGCGAGCTCGACCTCAAGGAGATCGCTGTGGTGGCTGGCGCGGAATAGCACCGCCTGGCGCTTCAGCCGGATGCCGGATTCGCGATAATCGAGGATGCGCTCGACGACGTAATCGACCTGGCCGCCTTCATCCGCCGCGACCACGAGCTGCGGCCGCTCGCCGGACGGCTTGGTCGAGAACAGCCGCTTCGGATAGCCCTCGCTCGCCTCGGCGATCACCGCGTTGCAGGCGGCGAGGATCGGCTCGGTCGCCCGGTAGTTCTGCTCCAGCGCGACGACCTTGGCCGGCGGCGCGAACTGCTTCGGAAAGTCGAGGATGTTCCGCACCGTCGCGGCGCGGAAGGAATAGATGGATTGCGCGTCGTCGCCGACCACCGTGAGGCCGCGGCCGTCGGGCTTCAATTTCAGCAGAATCCGCGCCTGCAGCGCGTTGGTGTCCTGGTACTCGTCGACCAGCACGTGATCGAAGCGCTCGCCGACCAGGCGCGCCAAGGCCGGCTCTTCCATCATCTGCGCCCAATAGAGCAGGAGATCGTCGTAATCGAGCACGTTGTTGCGCTGCTTCGCCGCGACATAGCCGCGAAAGAGCGCCTTCAGTTCGGCCTCCCACTCGCCGCACCAGGGAAAGGTGCGGGCCAGGGTCTCGGCCAATGCGGATTGCGCATTGACGGTGTGGGAATAGATAGCGAGACAGGTTTCCTTGCGTGGCACCCGCGCGGTCTTCTTCGCCAAGCCGAGATCGCTGCGGACGAGATTGAGAAGGTCCGCCGAATCGGCGCGGTCGAGAACCGTGAACGAGGGGTCGAGCCCGATGCTGTCGGCATATTCCCTGAGCAGCCGGTTGCCGATGGCGTGAAAGGTGCCGGACCACGCGATCTCGCCCGAGGCCGGGGTCCACGTCGGCCGCGCCGGCTTCGCCTCTTTCGCCGCCGCGCGCACCGCGGCCAGGATGCGCTGCGCCCGCCCGGTCATCTCGGCGGCGGCGCGGCGGGTGAAGGTGAGCAGCAGGATGCGTTCCGACCGCGCGCCAGCAAGCAGGAGATGTGCGACGCGGTGCGCCAGCGTGTTGGTCTTGCCGGTCCCGGCTCCGGCGATGACGAGGAGCGGCCCCGGCGGATCGGCGGCGCCGACACCATATTCCGTCGCCGCCCGCTGGCCGGCATTGAGATCACGCAAATGGGCCGGGCAATCCATCGGGGTCCGGGCTCGCCAAAACTTTTGTTCGATATCTGTTCCCATCATAGCCGAGACCCCGCCGCTGTCCAGCGGCCGCGCCAGCGGCCGGCGGGACCGGCTCGGCGGCATTTATATGTTCTTGATATGTTCCCATCGCCGCGCTAGGCTTTCCCGCCAACGTGACAGAGAGGATGGCATGAGCGCCTTCGCCGCGGTCGACGATTTCCTGACCAGCCGTTATCGCGTCGGCCTCGCGGACGTGCTTTGCGCCGGCTGCCTGCAAGGGCCGATCAGCCCGCTTCTCGATGGCATCGCCGAGATCCGGGCGCGGCCGGTGCTCTCGGAAAGCACCGACGACGACGGCGGCCATTTCGCCTATGCCGGCGCGCTCGCGGTGGCCGGCGTGAGCTATCGCTTCCGTTGCCGGCTGTTCCGCGATGCCGCCGGCCGCTGCTTCCTCGGCGACGTTCCCCTGTTCGAGCCGGTGGCCTGGCAGACGCGCATGGCGATGGCGGGCTGACGGCGGTGTGCGGGCGCTACGATTCCACCCTGCCGACCGAATTGGTCGCGCGCTGGTTCCGGATCACGAACGCCGCAGCCGAGATGGCGCCGCGCCAAGCCGTCGCGCCGGGCACGGCGGCGCCGGTCGTGCGCTTCAATCCGCAAAGCCGCGAACGCGCGCTCGATTGCCTGCGCTTCGGCCTGGTGCCGCATTGGGCGAAAGACCCGTCAGTCGGCGCCCGGCTGTTCAACGCGCGGGCCGAAAGCATCGCCGCGAAGCCCACCTTCCGCGACGCCTTCGTCAAGCGCCGCTGCCTGATCCCGGCGAGCGCCTTCTACGAAGGGAGCAAGGATACGCAGCCAAGGCAGGCCTATGCCATCCGGCTCCGGAGCGGCGAGCTCTTCGCCATGGCGGGGCTGTGGGAAGGCTGGCGGACGCCCGAGGGCGCGTGGCTCCGCAGCTTCGCCATCGTCACCACCGCAGCGAATCCGTTGCTGGCACCGATCCACGACCGCATGCCGGCGATCGTGGCGCCCGAGGATTACGCGGCCTGGCTCGGCGAGCAGGCGGCGACGCCGGAGGCGCTCCGCGCCCTTCTCCGGCCGTTCCCGGCCGAGCGGATGACGGCGGCACCCGTCGGCACGGCGCCGCGCAAGCCCGCAGCCCCGGATGCGGCGCAACTGCCGCTCCCCTAGCCCGGCCGCGCCGCTCAGGCAAGATCGAATAACAGAACTTCCGCATCCACCTCGGCGGCGACAACCACCTCCGGCTCGCCTTCGATGGCGGCGCCGTCGCCCTCGCGGAGTTCGCCGTCGTTGAGGGTGACGATGCCGCGCGCGAGCTGCAGCCAGACGCCGCGCCCGGGAGCGATGCGGTGCGACACCGTCTCGCCCGCCATCAGCGACGCCACGTACATGCGCGCGTCGGCATGGATGGTGACGGCACCGTCGTCCCCGGCCGGGCCGCCGACAAGCTGGAATCGGCCACGCTTTTCCGCCGTGGCGAAACGCCGCTGCTCATAGCCCGGCGCCAGCCCCTGCCGGTCGGGAAGGATCCAGATCTGGAGGAAATGCACCGGCTCGGTTGGCGACGGGTTGTATTCGCTGTGCCGGATGCCGGTGCCGGCCGACATCCGCTGCACCTCGCCCGGACGAATGATCGAGCCGTTGCCGATGCTGTCCTTGTGCTCAAGCGCGCCGTCGAGGACGTAGGAGACGATCTCCATGTCGCGATGCCCATGCGTCGGAAAGCCGGCGCCGGGCGCCACCCGATCCTCGTTGATGACGCGCAAGGCGCGGAACCCCATATGGGCGGGATCGCGGTAATGGCCGAAGGAAAAGCTGTGCCGGCTGTCCAACCAGCCGGTCCGGGTCGCGCCGCGGCTGGATCGATCGCGGAAGGTGATCATGCGGACCTCCTTTGACCGCGGCGAGAACCGCGCTTCGGCAGCGGATCGCGCCGCGTCCCCAGCGCCGCCGACTCGTGCGAACGCAAGCGGCAGGCGATGCGGCCCAAGCCGCAGTCACCAAGATAGCGGAAATCGCTCGCCGGGGCAGCCGCGCCACCGCCGACAGGCCGACGGCCGCTTGTCGGGGGGCGAGAAACCCCTGACGCCGTGTCGCCCGCGCCACCGGTTAACGAAAAATAGAGAGTCAGCCATGCATCTAGAGAAAATCTCTTGATCATTTCTAAGAATACGCCTACGTACACGGCATCTTTTACGCCCCCTCCGGAATGCGAGACTAGCCGTCGGTCAGGGGGGGCGGCTACCGCGGCAGTCAGGTGTTGGTTGTGGTTCTCGATTGTCGAGAGGTATGGTCCAAGCCCGATTCCCGGCGCCTTTGCGGGCCGGCTCCGGCGAAGGATGCCCGCGCCACCGCCGCCGCCAAGACCGGCGGGGCCGAAATGGCCCCCCCGCGACGCCCAATGGGCTCGCTTATAGCCGTTCCCTCGACCCTTGACGTGAACCGCCGGTGCCAGCGCCCCTCGCGGCGCCCGGATGCGATTCTGAGCGGCACCGATTTCGGCCGCGGCCGTCACCGACGACGCCGCCGACGATAGCGCGCGCATCTCCCCGGCTTAGGCGCGACCTCCGCTAACGTGGCCAATCCTTCGGGATCGGCGCGAATGGTTTCACACTTTAACCTGGGAGAAATGCGTTCACCGCGCGGGCGGCGATTCAGGCCGTCTGAGCGCGACAACACTCCCGCAGTTTCGTGAGAATCGAGTACAGCAATGACAAGCCAAACGTTTAACAGCAAGACCATGGCCGCCGAACCCGACGACAGCGTCGTCCGCAAGGCCGAAATCATCATCAGCGGGGTGCTCAGGGGCGGCGTGCTGTTGAGCGTCGCGATTATCCTGTTCGGCATCGGCGACTTCTTCCTGCAGCGCCTGATGGGAACCGCCGCGCCGGCGACCTTCCCGCACACGCTCGGCGCCATTTTCGCCGGGCTCATGCAATTCGATCCTCTCTCGATCGTTCTTCTCGGTCTCGTCATCCTGCTCGCGACACCGGTGACGCGGGTCGCGGTTTCGATCCTCGCCTTCGCCATCGAGGAGGATCGAACCTATGTCATCATCACCGGGCTGGTGCTGGCGATCCTTCTGTTCAGCATCTTCGGCATGGGCTATTGGCTCGGCCAGTCCGGGCCGGCGCCGGTTCAGGACGACACCCTGCAGTTCTTCTTCCTGGTGCTCGGCAGTTCAGTCTTCGCCGGCTTCGTCGGCGCGCTGGTCGGCCTCGGCGGCGGCATCTTCATCGTGCCGATCCTGACCCTGATCTTCCATGTCCCCTTCGACGTCGCAATCGGCGCCTCGATCGTGTCGGTGATCGCGACCTCGAGCGGCGCGGCGGCGGCCTATGTCAAGGACCACCTCACCAATCTTCGCGTCGGCATGCTGCTGGAAATCGCCACCACCACGGGGGCGATCTGCGGCGCGCTCCTCACCACCGTGCTGAACGCGACGGTGCTGTTCATTGTCTTCGGCGTCGTGTTGCTGATCTCGGTCCTGCCGCTCATCCTCCGGCTTTCCGAGGAAACGCCGGCCGATGTGAAAAACCACAAATGGGCCGAGCGGCTGCGCCTACCCTCCAGCTACCCGGATTCCCAGACGCAAGAGCCGCATCCCTATCACGTCGCCCATGTCCGCATCGGCTTCAGCATGATGTACGTGGCGGGGCTGATCTCGGGCCTGCTCGGCATCGGCAGCGGCACCTTCAAGGTGCTGGCCATGGATACCGCGATGCGCCTGCCGATGCGGGTTTCGACCACCACCAGCAATTTCATGATTGGCGTCACCGCGGCGGCCTCGGCCGGAATCTACTTTCAGCGCGGCGACATCGACCCGGTGATCGCGGCACCGGTCGCGCTCGGCGTCCTCCTCGGCGCCACTCTTGGCGCCACCATCCTGCCGCGCATCTCGAACGTCGGGCTGCGCAAGGTCTTCATCCCGGTGGTTCTCCTGGTGGCACTGAACATGCTGGCTCGAGGCCTCGGCTGGCTCTAACCGTCTTCTCCGCCGAGGGCTGATGCGGCGCGCCATGCCGCGTCAGCCCGGCGCGGCGGATTTCATGATCGATTGACGTCGGGCGGCTTGGCGGCCCTATCTTGGCCGCCGCGCCCGCGGCAGCGTCACGCGACGTCGCGGTCAAGCCCGTCCGAGATAGCCGCGGAAACCGGCGCCGGCTCGAGTTCGAGCAGGATCGGACGGTGGTCGGAGGCACCCCGTTCCAGCGCCCGCGCCTCGGCGCAGACCACGCCGCGCGCCAAGCAACGGTCCAATCGGAACATCAGCACCTCGCCGGCGCCATGGGTGCGCTCGCGCGGCCCGACATCGCGGAATCCCGGCACCACGGTCGGGCCGACGGCGTTGTAATCGCCGATCACCGCGGCCGGCGCCCCCAGCCCGCGGGCGATCCGCATCAGCTGCAGCCGGTTCAGCACCTGGCCATGGGAGAGATGGACATTGGCGAAGGTAATGCCGCCCGACTTCACAACCTGGGCGAGCCGCGGCGGCAAACGGCCCGGCATCGCCGAAACCGGCAGGCGGACCGCCGTCGGCGGCGAAAGGGGGTGCGGGCTCCAGACCGCGAGGCCGTAAATTCGACCCGGCAATCGGGTGCGATGCAGCCGGCCGCCGATCATCGTCGGCAATGCCTCCATCGCTGCCATTGCCTCTTGCATGAACAGGATGTCCGGCTTTTGCTGCGCCACCAGCGCAGCGACGTCCTCGATCCCGGCGCCGACCAGGCGCAGCAGGTTCCAACTGATAACGCGCAATCAGCTCTCCACGACGGGAATGGTTAGACGCGAGGGATGTTCCACCAGCACTCAGCCAGAATTGAGCCGTTTAGAAAAAGGATCGGCCGGCGCGCCCTCGCAGTGCCGCCACCATCGCGGCCGCGCGCCAATGCCCGGCCGCAGCCTCCTTTTCCGCGCCTATCATGTGGGTTGAGCGGCGAAGAATTCAAGAACCTGGACACGGCCTGGCGGCCGGCGCCGGGCACACGGCGGGCTCAGAGATACGGCAGGAACAGCCGCGCCGCCGCGTCCCGCAGTTGGTGGATCAGCGGCGCGGCGGCGAAGGCGGCGAGCGGGACCGTCCTCGCTTTCTCGACCTTGCGGTCGATGACGCGGTCGACCTCGGCGGTGAAGGCGCCGTCGTAGCATTCCAGGCTGAACTCGAAATTCAGCCGCGTGCTGCGGACGTCCCAATTGGGGCTGCCGACGAAGCACCAGTTCGCATCGACGGTCATCAGCTTGGCGTGATCGAATGGCGGCGGCGAGAAGAAGAATTTCACACCGGGCGCCAGGAAGTGCCGCAGATGCGCCCGCGTCGCCCAGGTGATCAGGCGATGATCGGCGGCCTCGGGGATCACGATCTCGACCTCGACGCCCCGCAGCGCCGCAAGCGCGATCGACGACATCAGGCGCTGGTCGGGCAGGAAATACGGCGTGACGATGCGGATGCGCTGCCGGGCGAGGCCGAGCGCGCCCTGCAGCACCGCCTCGAGCCTGCCGATCTCCTCGTCCGGGCCGGAACTGATGCCGCGCGCAAGAACGCTGCCGACGGGATCGAGATCGGGCCACCAGACGTCGCTCTCGAGAACCTCCCCGGTGGTGAAGTTCCAGTCCTCGGCGAAGGTCAGCATGAGCTGCTGCACCACCGGTCCCGCGACCCGGAAATGGATGTCGCTCACCGAATCCTGAGGCCCGATCGCGAGCAGGTTCTCGTCGCCGATGTTCAAGCCGCCGGTAAAGCCGAGGGCGCCGTCGACGACCAGGATCTTCTTGTGGCTCCGCATGTTCACGAAGGCCATGCGAAGCGGCATCCAATCGTGCAGGAAGCGAGCGACCGGAACGCCCTCGGCCGCCAGCTGGCGGACGATCGGGGCGAAGAAATAGCCGGCGCCGATTCCGTCCACGAGGACGCGAATCTCGACGCCGCGCGCCTTGGCATCGGCTAGGGCCTGGACGAAGCTCTCGCCGGTGCCATCCGGCCTGAAGATGTAGGAGGCCAGAGCGATGCTGCGCGTGGCGCCCCGGATCGCCGCGATCATCGCCGGATAGGCCTCGTCGCCGCCGTGCAGCACCGCGACCTCGTTGCCCGGCGTCAGCGGATAGCCGGTGAGCCGCTCGCCGACACGGGCGACGGTCGCGATGTTTTCCGGCAGTTCCCCGGCCTCGGGAATCGCCCCCTTGGCCGCCACCTTGCGCCACGGGCCGCGCCGACTGAGGCGCAGCGCGCGCCGGGTGACGCGATTGATGCCGAGAAACCAGTAGAGCAAGGGCCCGAGGATCGGCGACAGCCAGGCGACGCCGATCCAACCGGTCGCCGCCCGCACATCGCGCTTTTTCAACAGGGCATGAAGCGTGACGGCCCCGGCCGTCGCCACATGGACGACCACCAGGAAATAATACGCAACCCCGCCAAAGGGGACGAATTCGAGCATGGTTCGCCGCTTCAATCGCCTCTTGCCGCCGCCGATCCACCCTTGAATGGCGGGCGGCGATTATAGACCGAGTGCGGCTACAGGCCGAGCGCCGACAGCTTGAGCTTGCCGTCCTGGACTGGCGGACACCAGAAATAGCTTCCGCTCGTCGGACGAGTGAAACGGAACAGGCCGTCGACGATGCCGTCCTCAAGGCCCGCCATGCGGCGCAGCTGCACCTCAAAGGCGTCGAGGGACTTGCCGAAGGCGACGAACATGAAGCCCTCGCCGCGCGCGCCCGCCCAAGGCATCGAGCGACGCAGGACGAAGGCCTCCGGCTCGAAGCTCTCCTGCGCGGTGCGCTTCACATGCGCGGACGGCGGCGCGTCCGCAAGCTCCTGGTTATCGCTCCGGCGCCGGCCGATGATGTTGTCGCCCTCGCTTTCCGGCAGCGCGGCGAGATGGTCAAGATCGTGCACCCATTGCTGCACGGCGACGAAGCTCGCGCCATCGAGCGCGGCGCCCTGGCCCTGCACCACCGCGGCCGCGACCGCGGCCTCACCCTTCGGGTTCTCGGTGCCATCCTCGTAACCGCTGAGATCGAGGCCACGGTCATACTTGAAGCCGTCGACCACACGCTCGCAAAGAAAGGCGGAACGCAGCAGCCCCTCGATCGCGCGCGCACGGTGGACGAGGCGGCCGCGGTCCTCGCCGCGCAGCCAGACCCAGATATCCGCCTGGGTCGAAGGCACCTCGCAGCCGCCGCCGCTCAGGGATGGGAAGGCCCGGAGGCCGGCGATATCGCGCCGGAGCCGCTTGACCAGGGTCGGACCGAAGCCGATCACCACGCCTTCGTCGATTGCCAGGGCGGCGAGATTTTTCACCGCCGGCAGGGGATCGCGGTCCGGCGCCGCAACGAATTCGAGATAGCGGCACAGATTGGGGATCGGGGGAAGAATTCCGGGCTGAGACGAAGCCATGACCGCATCACCGTCGGATTGCACAAGACCCTGGCTGTCATAGCATCACCGCCGTGACGAGGGCCAGACTTCATTCCGGCGCCAGGCCTGCGGCTACTCCTTCAGGAGGTCCCGCAGCGCCTTTCTCAGGCCGGGGCTCATGCCGACCACGAAACCGGCAAGCAGCGCGGCGAAGGCGCTGGCCGGCGCATGACCGCGGATGAGGCCGGCGAGCTCCTCGCCGAGCAGGCTGGCGAGCTCGCTTTCCATGGCCGGTGCCGCGCACCTTTTCGGCTTGTGGCGCAGGCTGGCCGAAAGCGCGCGCCCAGCGAGGCCGACCAGTAGCGCGAGAAGAAGCGCCCCGAGGCCGACGATCAGCGCCGTGAGCGCCGGCGACAGAACCTCGCGCAGCGCGAGATAGGCGGCGGTGCCGAGGCACAGCACGGCGGCAACCGCCGCCAACACGACCACCAACAGCGTCGCCAAGGACACCGCGACGCGCGTGAGGAGCCTGTCCATCTCGCCGATCTTCGAGGCGCCGCAGGCGGCCCTAGGCGCGGCGGCCGCTGAACAGCATGCCGAGCACCATGCCGGCGCTGAAGGCGGCAAGCGCGGTGGTAACCGGTCTCTCCTCGATTTCGTCGACCACGCTCTGCGCCGTCCGCTTGACTCGCTCCTGCGCCTGCTCCGCCGAGCGCTGCGCCTTCTGCATCGCCTCGGCGCCGCCATGGCGCACCATGTCCTGCATGGTGGCGCCGATCTTCGCGATATCCTCGCGAAGCTCCGCCATTTCGCCGCGCAACATCTTGAGATCCGCTTCGGTTCCGTTGCTCACGACCCTGCTCCCTACAGATTCCAAAAGCACTTTGGAGGAGCGATCCTGATCCGGACCGCCGGTTATCTGTTTAGGGCCGCGCCGATATTTCGCACTGATCTGAATCAATTACCGTCCGAGGCGACGGCCGGCGCGCGGGATGTCGGCGCGCGGAAACACGACCGCAGCAAGACCGCCAGGGCGATACCGAGACCGATCAAGCCAACCCACCAAGACGGCATCAGACCGGCCTGCAACGAAAACTGCCCTTTCAGGACCAGCAACGCCGGCACGCCGGTCGCAAGCTTGTACCACAAGGCTTCAAGACCAATGGTCGCGAACGCCGAAACCGCCGCCAGCGCCGCGAGCACGTCTGGCCGTTTCTGCCAGGCGCGCGGCAGCAGCCGCCATGCCATGAACCAGAGGAAAAGACCTGCCGGCAGCACGACCGGCCCGACGTCCAGCTTCTGCGCCAGAGCGAAATGCCACAGCGCGAGGAAGATCGCGGGATAGGCAAGGCGGTGCAGCTTTCGCCACAACCCGCCCATGCGCCGGAGCGCAGCGTCGGTCGAGGTAGCCGCCAGCGCCATCAGGACGATCAGCGACAAGGTGCCGATCAGGAGAAAGAACGGCCCAAACATCTGGTGCAGGATGAAGCTCCAGGCGAGATTTTCGTCGGCCACGTAAAGCGCCAGATGGGCGATCGCATAAGCCGCGCCGGCAAGACCGAGAATGCGCCGGATCAAGGTCAGCCGCGGCGCGTCGAAGACCAGCCGCGCCGGCGTGACCACCAGGGACAGCAAAAGAAAGCGCACCGACCAAAGCCCGGTTGCGAGCAAGGCGGCATGTATCGGCCGCGCGCCGAGATCGCCGAGCAGCCCGCGCGCGCCGAGCCAAAGCGCCGGCGCCACGCTGCCCGCGAGGGCCACGATCTTGAGCGGCGAGACCCGGCCACTGCGATCGCGCCAAGGCACGCGCTGCGCCATCGGCCGCGCCCGCCGCGCGACGCACTTCCCGGAATCCACGGCTGCAAAGGAACCCGCCATAACGCATCACTCCGCGATGAACTCGATCCGGGTGCGATGATCGGCCGTTTTCGCCCGGCCGCCAAGGTCGGGATCGCTCACGGCCGATCACATCTCCGCGAGGGCAATTTCGCGTCGGCGACCGCGCGCCGCCTAGGCCGCGCCGGCGGTATCGACACCGGCGGTATCGACATAAGTGTTGCGGAGCCGCCCGACGCCGTCGATTGCCACCTCGATTTCGTTCCGCGGACCCTTCATGCTGCCGGCGCCGAGCGAGGTGCCGCAACAGATCACGTCGCCCGGCGACAACGTCATGTTCATCGACAACAGGCTGACCAGCCTGCGCGGCGGAAAGATCATGTCGGCAACCGGATAGTTCTGCCGCTCGACGCCGTCGAGAACGGTGCGGATATGAAGCGCGTCCGGATCGAGGCCGCTCGCCACCACCGGACCGAAGACGCCGAAGGTATCGAAGCTCTTCGCTCGCGACCACTGCGGAAAGCTCGGATCCTTGTTGAGGATATCGACGGCCGTCACGTCGTTGACGCAGGTATAGCCGAAGATATAGGGCGCGATCTCGGCCTCCGGCACTTCCTTGCAGGTCTTGCCGATGACGATCCCGAGTTCGCCCTCGAAGACCACGCGCCCCGTGTAATTCGCGGGCCGGCGGATGATGCCGCCTGTCGGCAGGAACGAATTCGACGCCTTCTGGAAATACAGCGGCTCGGGCGGCAGCGCGAGGCCGAGCTTCTCTCCGAGCGCGCGGAAATTGTTCCAAAGCGCGATCATCTTCGTAGGCTCGGTCGGCGTCAGCACCTCGACCGCGGCGAGGGTGAGGCGGCGCCCGGTCGGCCGCGGCGCGGCGAACATATCCCCTTCGTGAACGACGATGGCATCGCCTTCCAGCAGGCCGAAGCCGCGCCCGTCGGGATGGGAAAAACGAATCCAATGTTGCGGCATGTCGCCCCTCGAATTGTTCCGCCGGCGTCCGGCACCGGCCTCGGCAACGGCTTTCCGGCGCCGTCACGCCGTCACGGCGGCGGGCCGGCTGCCACGTGTTGCTCGGGCCCAACCAGGCGGCGCTTTACGCCTTGGGCCTGCCTGACTATCTTTCGCCGCGAGAGCAACCGATCCGCCTTCAAGGTGCAGCATGGACGCCAAGACGTCGCTTCGCAACCCAAGCGATTTCATCGCCAGCGGACTTGTTCCGCCCGCGCAAGCGGCGGCGGCCGAAGCCGCCAGCGCGCGCCAGCCGCTCGCCATCGGCCCGGCGCTGCTTGCCGCCATCGATGCCGCTGACGCTGCGGACCCCATCGCCCGCCAGTTCGTGCCGAGCGCGGAAGAGCTTGAGGTTTTGGAAGAGGAAATGGCCGACCCGATCGGCGACCATCGCCATTCGCCGATCAAGGGCATCGTCCACCGCTATCCTGACCGGGTGCTGTTGAAGCCGATCCCGGTCTGCCCGGTCTATTGCCGCTTCTGCTTCCGCCGCGAGGATGTCGGGCCGGA
This sequence comes from Pseudomonadota bacterium, assembly GCA_021793055.1. Lineage (GTDB taxonomy): Bacteria > Pseudomonadota > Alphaproteobacteria > Ferrovibrionales > Ferrovibrionaceae > JAJYTL01. Next base: position 2,792 of record JAJYTL010000045.1, on the reverse strand, counting down.
CGGCGAAACCCTGACCCCCGCCGAGCTGGAAGCGGCGCTCGATTACATCCGCGCCCGACCCGAGATCTGGGAAGTGATCCTCTCGGGCGGCGATCCGCTGCTGCTCTCGCCGCGGCGCCTTCGCGACATCGTTCGCAGCCTGGACCGCATTCCGCATGTCGGGGTCATCCGCATCCACACACGGGTTCCGGTGGCGGCGCCCGAGCGCATCGACGGCGATCTGATCGCGGCGCTCGAAGCCGACGACAGCGCGCTTTACGTGGCGATCCACTGCAACCACGCCCGCGAGCTGACGCCGGCGGCGCGGCACGCCTGCCGCGATCTCGCTCGGGCCGGCATCCCCCTGCTCGCCCAGACCGTGCTGCTCAAGGGCGTCAACGACGACGCGGCCGTGCTCGAGGCGCTGTTCCGCGCGCTGGTGCGAAACCGCGTCCGCCCCTATTACCTGCATCATCCCGATCTGGTTCGCGGCACCGGCCATTTCCGCCCCGGCCTCGAAACCGGCCAGGCGCTGATGCGGGCGCTACGCGGGCGGCTTTCCGGCCTTTGCCAGCCGACCTACGTGCTCGACATCCCGGGCGGCCACGGCAAGGCGCCCGTCGGCCCCGGCTATCTCGCGAAGGACGCTACCGGCGGTTGGCAGGTCGAGGATTATCGCGGCGAAACCCACGCCTATCCGCCGGCGCCGCCGAAAGCCGGCTGATCGCCGAACCCTATCTCCGCGCCAGACGGCGCGGCCAAGCGGCATGCGCGAAGCCCGAGGGCAACGGCGCGTTCCGGTTCTCCATCCAGGACAGCACGTCGCGCCACACCAGCTTGCGGTCGAGATCCCGGAACAGGAGATGCCAGCCGTGTGGGTAGATCGCGAGCTCGTGCGGCGCCTTGATGCGGGCGACAAGCTCGCGCACCGGCCTTTGCGGGATGATCTCGTCGTGCCGGCCGTAAAGCACAAGGGTCGGCACCCGCAACCGCGGCGCGTCGGCGAAGGCCCGGCCCATCAGCCTCACCAGGCCGTAGACGGCGTCGGTCCGCGTCCGCTTGATGACCAGAGGATCGCGGCCCAAGGCCTCGAGCGCCGCCATGTTGTCGGAGGCGCGGATGTGCAACGCCTGGCCGGTGAGCCGGTTCCACGGCATGACATGGGCGAAGAACCAGAGCGTGCCGCGATAGAACGGGCTCATGGTCTGCGCGCCCCAGACCGCCGGCGCCGCCAGCACCACGCCGGAAACGGTCGGCGCCTCGGGCCCCGTCAGCGCCACAATCGCGACCGCCGCGCCCATGCTCTCGCCGACAAGATAGATCGGCACGCCCGGATGGCGCGCCGCGACCAGCCGGAGCATGTCGCGGGCGTCCTCGGCCAAGGGCCGCGTGCCAGGCCAGAGGCCATGAAACGGCGCGGCGCCGAACCCGCGCTGGTCGTAGGCATAGGTGGCGATGCCGTGCGCCGCCCACCATTCCGCCGGCCCGGTCCAGGACTTGCTGTAATCGTTGAAGCCATGCAGCGCCACCACCAAGGCGCGAAGTTTGCCTTCGGCCGGCCAGACCCTGAGCGGCAGACGCATGCCATCGGCGGTGACGAACGCATCCGCATCGAGTCGCGGCGCGACGTTATCGGGACCTCGTGGTTGCACGACCGGGGCACATCCCGCGATGAGAAAAACCAAGACGACAGCCGAAAGCCACCGCAAGCACCCCCTCATGCTAACCGGCCTCGCGCTGTCCGCCCAAGCCGCGCGCCTCGGCTCCCGCGGCGGGCAAGAGCCCGCGCACCAAGCGGCGCAACGCCGGCACGCACTCGATCTCGAACCACGGGTTCCGCGCGAGCCAGCCGGTGTTGCGCCAGGAGGGATGCGGCAGCGGAAAATAAGCCGGCAGGTAGTCGCGCCACGCCGCCACGGTCTCGGTCAGGCTCGCCCGCCGCCGCGCGCCGAGATGCCAGGCGATGGCGTATTGGCCGATCAGGAGGGTGAGCGCGGGCGGCGGCATTTCCGCCAGCAACCGCGCCCGCCACAGGGCGGCGCACTCCGGCCGCGGCGGAAGATCGCCGCCGCGCGGGTCGCGGCCGGGATAGCAAAACCCCATCGGCACGATGGCGACCCGGCTCTCGTCGTAAAAGGCCTCGGGCCCGATCCCCAGCCAGTCGCGCAGCCGCTCGCCCGAGCGGTCGTTATAGGGCAGGCCGGTGGCATGGACCTTGGTGCCGGGCGCTTGGCCGCAGACATGGAGCCGGGCGCTCGCCCCGACGCGCAACACCGGCCGCGGCCCGAGCGGCAGGCTCGCCGCGCAAGCCCGGCAGGCACGGATCTCGCACAGCAGGTCGTCCAGAGAATCCCGCTTCGGTTTCAATCTCGGCCCTCTCGGCGGCGACCGCCGAGCCGCGGTTCGCCCCGGCCGCATGGTAGCGATACGGCCGGGGAAGCAAACCCAATTCTATCGCCCACCGCGCACACGAAGCGACGGCCGGCCCGGTGGACCGCACCGGCCCGATCTCGCGTCAGATGCAGTACGTCGCGAGCGGCCGGAAGCCGTTGAACCCGACCGACGAATAGCTCGCCGTGTATGCGCCGGTCGCAAGAATCTCGACCTTGTCGCCGACGTTCAAATCGAGCGGCAGCTGGTAGTCGGTTTTCTCGTACAGAATATCGGCGCTGTCGCAGGTCGGACCGGCGATCACCGCGGGGCCCGTGGCGCCCCCGTCCCGCGGCGTGCGGATGGCGTATTTGATGTTCTCGTCCATGGTCTCGGCCAAGCCGGAGAACTTGCCGATGTCGAGATAGACCCAGCGCTGCGGG
>JAJYTL010000044.1 GCA_021793055.1 Pseudomonadota bacterium | reverse complement strand
GTGTACAGGGCGATCGATTGGTCGAGATCGATGCGCCCGCTCTCGAGCTGCTGCACGATTTCTTCCAGCGCCTTCAACGCCTGCTCGAATGTGAGGTCGCGGATATCGGCCGGAATCGCGTCCGCCTTGCCGCTTTCGCGCGCCATCGCCTACTCCTTTGCGCTGTTTAATAGTTTAGGGCTTGCAACCGATGCCGGCAAGGCACTCCCCCGATTCTACCGCCCCGATCCGGCGACAGGCGGCGGCGCAGCCGTCAGGCCGCCATCAGCGCCGCCACATGCGCTGCCGCCGAACGCGCCAGGGCCCCGAGGTCGTAACCCCCTTCCAGCGTCGAGACAAGCCGAGATTGCGCATGGCGCGCCGCCACGTCGAGGAGCATTTCCGTGACCCAGGCGAAATCCGCCTCTACCAGATTGAGGTTAGCCAGCGGATCGGCGGCATGGGCATCAAACCCCGCTGACACCATAACGAGTTGCGGAGAAAATTCCTCTAGCCTGGGTAGCAATACGGTTTCGATCGCGGCGTGGAACTCGGCCGAGCCGCTCAGCGGGGCGAGCGGCATATTGACGATGTTGCCCGGACCCGGACCCGCGCCCCGTTCTTCGGCCCGGCCAGAACCCGGATAGAGCGGCCATTGGTGGGTCGAGCCGTAAAAGAGATCGGGATCGGCCCAAAATGCCGCCTGGGTACCGTTGCCGTGATGGACATCGAAATCGACCACGGCGATGCGCTGGAGCCCATGCACCGCCCGCGCCTGCAACGCACCGATCGCGACATTGTTGAACAGGCAAAAACCCATCGCCTGACCGGGCTCGGCGTGATGGCCGGGCGGGCGCACGGCGCAAAAGGCGTTTTGCGCCTCGCCCTGAATCACCGCGTCGACCGCCGCCACCACCGCGCCCGCCGCCCTTAGCGCGGCTTCGCCGGACCCGGCGGAAACCACCGTATCGGCATCGAGATGCAGCAGGTCCGCCGCCGGAAGATCGCGGAAAATGCCCTCGATATAAGCCTTGGCGTGGACGCGGGCGATCTGGCCGCGCTCGGCCCGCGGCGCCTCGCGGCGCTCCAGCGCGGCGAAGGCAGGCCCCGACAGCCCGTCCAGCACCGCGCGCAGCCGCTCCGGCGATTCGGGGTGGTGCGGCCCGGTGCGGTGATCGAAACAAGCCTGATGGGTATAGAGAATCGTCGTCATCTTCGAACCGAAAATGGGCCCCCCGGGCGGCATGGAACCATGTTTCACGCCCGAACGACAGTAGAGACTGGCGCCGTCATCGGCCACAGCGCAAGCTTGGCCGTAAACTCGGACGTGTTCGCGTCAGGCATCCAAAAGCGCAATTCGCGGCGACAGAAACGGCGAAAAAGCGCAGGATTGGGCCGCCATGATCGTGCATACGAGGGCAGGCCGGTCGGATGTGCTGGCAGCTTGGCTGGCGGGCTTAAGCTCTGGAACGTCGCAGGTGACATGCGAGATCCGTCCGACGAGGCGCTGATGGCGGAGATCGCCCAAGGAGACCGCCGTGCGTTCCGCGCGCTCGTGGAACGGCATGTCGGTCGGGCGCAGGGGTTGGCCTACCGCGTCCTCGGCAACCGCAGCGACGCCGAGGAACTGGCCCAGGAAGCCTTTCTCCGCGTCTGGACGGTGGCGCCGCGTTGGCGGCTGGACGGCGGCGCCTCGTTTCGTACCTGGTTCAGCCGCGTGGTGGTAAACCTTTGTATCGACCGCAAGCGCCGGCGCCGGACGGAACCCTTGGAGGCGGCAGGCGATCCGGTCGATCCGGCCCCGCCGGCCGACCGGCTGGTGGCCGAGAGCGAGGAAACGGCGACGGTCGCGGCCGCCGTGGCCGAGTTGCCGGAGCGTCAACGCATTGCCTTGAGCCTCTGTTACTGGCAGGGATTGAGCAACGCGGAGGCGGCGGAGACAATGGGGCTTTCGGTGGGGGCGATCGAATCCCTGCTGGTACGGGCACGGCGGACCCTGAAGGACAAATTGGGGCCGGCCCTCGGACCCGGCAAAACCGAAAACGGCACGCCGGGGGCGGAGAGGTGAAGAGATGATGGAACGGGATCGCGTAAAGAAACTGATCGCCGCCTATGGTGCCGACCGGGCGCGGTGGCCGGAGGCCGAGGTGGCACGGCTCGGGGCGCTCGCCCCGCACGATCCGGAACTTGCCGCCGCAGGCCGGCTCGATGCCCTGCTCTCCCGCTTCGAAGCGCCGCCGGTCGCGCCGGACCTGGTCGAGCGCATCGTCGCCCGCACCGCCGAACTGCCGCAACAGCGCCGCGGCGGTTTCCGCTGGCGCCGCCTGCTGCCCCGCCTTGGCGGCCAGCGCCTGACCCTGCCCGGACTGCCCTGGCCCGAGCTTGCCGCCATGTCGGCGGCTCTCGTTCTCGGCTTCTATGTCGGCGCGAGCGGCTTCGGCTATGGCGGCCCGCAACTCTCGTCGGATCAGCTGGCGGCCAGCACCTTCGGCGACGCCGGCCTGACGCTCTCCACAACCTCGAGTCCGGCCGATCTGTTCCAAAGCGGTCTCTTCCGGAGCGGCTTGTTCCAATGAGCGGATGGCAAGCATGAGCGCGGCCGCACCGAAGCCGTCTTCCCGCCGCTGGCTCAAGATCGGGCTCGCCGCGTCCTTGACGGTCAATCTTCTTCTGATCGGCTTCATCGCCGGCCATCGTTTCCATCGCCCCTCAATGGAGGGCCGCGCCATGTGGGTCATCCACCGCGTGACCGGCCGCTTGCCGCCGCCCGCCGACCGCGCCGTCCGGGCCGAGCTTCGCCAACACTGGCCGGCCATCCGGGCCGACGTCCTGGCGCTGCGCCAAGCCAAGGCCGAGGCCCGGGCCGCGGTTCATCGCACGCCCTTTGACGGCAAGGCAGTCGCCGCCGCCTTCGACGCCGTCAGCGCCCGTATCCAGACCATCCAGAAGGACCTGCACGCGATCGTCGTCGCGGCGATGGAAAAGCTGCCGCCGGGCACGCTCGGCCCGCCGCCGCGCTAACTGCCGGACTCTGGACCTTGATCTTTTCCCGCTCTCCCGTCATATATTGCACCGCAGTATGAGCGCGGCTCGGGTCGAGCCGCCGCGTCGGCCGTCCCGCGGGGGCCGCAAGACGGCTCGGAAACGAAGCGCTATCTTCTTGAACGAGAAAGACGACTTAGGATCCGGCACGGCCGGTCCGAGGCCCACTTGCTCTAAGATTTGCCTTGCCGCGCCCGGGGCGATATAAACCCGCGCCGCATTCCGGGATTCCCATGAAAATCAGAAACATCGCGATCATCGCCCACGTCGACCACGGCAAAACCACCCTGGTGGACTGCCTGTTGCGCCAGAGCGGCACCTTCCGCGACAACCAGACGGTAGCCGAACGGGCGCTCGATTCGGGCGATCTCGAGCGCGAGCGCGGCATCACCATCCTGTCCAAATGCACCTCGGTGGTGTGGCAGGACACCCGCATCAATATCGTCGACACGCCGGGCCACGCCGACTTCGGCGGCGAGGTCGAGCGCATCCTCTCGATGGTCGACGGCGTGGTGCTGCTGGTCGACGCGGCCGAAGGCGCCATGCCGCAGACCAAGTTCGTCACCGCCAAGGCGCTGCGCCAGGGCCTCAAGCCGATCGTCGTCATCAACAAGGTAGACCGGCCGGACGGCCGCGCCGCCGAGGTGGTGGAAGAGGTCTTCGACCTTTTCGCCGCGCTCGACGCGAGCGACGAGCAGCTCGACTTCCCGACCCTCTATGCCTCCGCCAAGCACGGCTGGGCATCCCATGAGCCGGACGGCCCGCGGGACGACATGGCGCCGCTGTTTGAAACCATCGTCCGCCACGTGCCGCCGCCCGAGGTCGCGCCGGACGCGCCGTTCCGGCTCCTGGTCACCACGCTCGAGGCCGATCCCTATCTCGGCCGCGTCCTCACCGGCCGCATCGCCGCCGGCCGCGTCCGCGCCAACGACCAGATCAAGGCCCTGAACCGCGACGGCAAGCCGATCGAGGACGGCCGCGTGACCCGCGTTCTCGCGTTCCGCGGCCTGAGCCGCGTGCCGCTCGAGGAAGGCGAGGCGGGCGACATCGTCGCCATCGCCGGCCTCAAGGAGGCGAGCGTCGCCGATACCCTGTGCGCGCCCGACGTGACGCAGGCGATCCCGGCGCCGCCGATCGACCCGCCGACGCTGGCGCTCACCATCTCGGTCAACGATTCGCCACTCGCCGGCCGCGAGGGATCGAAGGTGACGAGCCGCGTGATCCTGGCCCGCCTCCTGCGCGAGGCCGAGGGCAATGTCGCGATCCGGGTGCAGCCGAGCGAGGAAAAGGACGCCTTCGAGGTCGCCGGCCGTGGCGAGCTTCAGCTCGGCATCCTGATCGAGACCATGCGCCGCGAGGGCTTCGAGCTTTCCATCAGCCGCCCGCGCGTGTTGTTCCATGTCGACGAGAAGAGCGGGCAAAAGCTCGAGCCGATGGAGGAGGTCCTGGTCGACGTCGACGAGGCGTTCTCCGGCACGGTGGTGGAAAAGCTCTCGCTGCGCCGCGCCGAGCTGCAGGACATGCGTCCCTCCGGCGGCGGCAAGGTGCGTTTGAGCTTTCTCGCGCCGTCCCGCGGACTGATCGGCTATCACGGCGAGTTTCTCACCGACACCCGCGGCTCCGGCATCATGTATCGCCTGTTCCACGGCTATGCCCCGGTCAAGGGCGCGATCGGCGGCCGCAAACACGGCGTGCTGGTGGCGAATTCCGACGGCGCCGCAGTCGCCTACGCGTTGTGGAACCTGGAGGAGCGCGGTGCCCTGTTCATCGGGCCCGGCGCGGCGGTCTATCGCGGCATGATCATCGGCGAATGCAGCCGCGACACCGACCTCGACGTCAATCCGCTGAAGGCGAAGCAGCTCACCAATATCCGCACCGTCTCGAAGGACGAGGCGATCCGGCTCACGCCGCCGCGCAAGCTCTCGCTCGAACAGGCGGTCGCCTATATCGACGACGACGAACTGGTCGAGGTGACGCCGAAATCGATCCGGCTCCGCAAGCGCTTCCTCGATCCGCACGATCGGAAGCGCGCGAGCCGCGCCGAGGCCGCCGTCGGCTGATCGCGCTCAGCGCAGCGCGGCGGCGATATTGCCGCCGTCGACGGTGATCACCGCAGCGGTGGTCTTCTCCGCCAGGGCGAGATCGACGAAGGCCTGGGCGACGTCGGCCGCCGTGACCTCGCGGCCAAGCAGATTCCCCTGCATATAGGCTTCCTCGCTGAGGCCGCGAGCCTTGGCGCGGGTCTTGACCATGCTCTCGGTGAGAAGACCGGAGCGGATGCGGTCGGCATTGACCGCGTTGGCGCGAATCCCCTCGGCGCCATAGTCGAGCGCGTATTGCCGGCTGAGGAACAATGTCGCCGCCTTGGGCAGGCCGTAGGGGCCGAAATCCGGGCCTGGGTTCACCGCCTGTTTCGAGACGTTGAAGAGCAGCGCGCCGCCGGTCTTCTGCGCCCGCATCACCCGCACCGCGGCCTGCGCCAGCGATTGATGGGCGAAGAAATTGAGCTCGAAACTCTGGCGCAGCACCGCGTCTGCCACCTCGCCGATGCGCCCGCTCCAGGCGGCGCCGGCGTTGGAGACCAGGATGTCGAGGCCGCCGAAGCGCGCCACCACCTTGGCCATGGCATCGGCGACCGAGCGCGGATCGGTGACGTCGCAACCGAGGCCGAGGCCCTTGACCTCTGCCGCGACCTTGGCCGCCGCGGCGGCGTCGAGATCGAGCACAGCGACCTCGGCACCTTGGGCCGCGAAGGCCCGCGCGGTCGCGGCGCCGATGGCGCCGGCGCCACCGGTGATCGCCACCACCTGGCGGGCAAGCGGCGGCTCCGCCGCCTTCGAGAGCTTGGCCTGCTCCAGCGACCAGTATTCGACGTCGAAGATGTCGGCTTCCGAAATGCTCTCGAAGCGGCCGATGGCCTCGGCGTCGGTAATGACCTGGATCGCGGTTTCGGCGATGTCGGCGGCGATCGCCGCCTCCTTGGCAGAACGGCCGACGCCGAACATCCCGATGCCTGGCACCATGACCACCCGCGGCAAGGGATCGAGGGCGATCTTCTTCGGCCGCGCGTGCTTGTTGTTGCGGACGAAATAGGCCTTGTAATCGGCGATGAAGCGATCGAGCGCCGCTTTCGCCGCCTTGGCGAAGGCGGCGAGATCGCCGGCTTCGGGCGGCGGCAGGATCAAGGGCTTCGGCTTGGTGCGGATGACGTGATCGGGCGTCACCACGCCGGCATCGGCGTAGCGGCGAAGATCGCGGCCCTGGATGAAGTCGCAGATCAAGGGCCGGTCGCGGTGGGCCAGGATCATGCGGCGGTAGCGGCCCTTCTCCAGCCCGTCGGCGCTCGCGAGCAGCCCGCGCAGGATCGGCGCCACCTCGGCGAGCGGCGCGATCGCGGCCGGGAGCCGCGCGCCCGCGACCAGGGGCTTGCGCTGGCGCTTGAGCCGCCGCTCCGCCATCGAGACGAACTCGATCATGCGCTCATAGGCCTCGCGCGCGCTGGCGCCGAAGGTGAAGAGGCCATGCTTGTAAAGCACCAGGCCCTCGCAGCCTGGATGGGCGAGATAGACCTCAAGCGCCCGCTTCGCCAGATCGAAGCCCGGCATGACATAGGGCACGAGGGCGAGCCGCTTGCCGAAGATCTTCGCGATCAGCACCTCGCCGTTCGGCTGGTCGGTGAGCGCGAGAATGGCGTTGGCGTGGGTGTGGTCGATGAACTTGTGCGGCAGGAAGGCGTGCAGCAGCGCCTCGACTGAAGGGTTCGGCGCGGCCGGATCGAGCAGGTTCCGCCGCTGCAGCATCACCATGTCTTCGTCGGAGAGCCGCGACAGATTGGACAGCGCCTGCAACGGCGCGAGGCGCACCGCCGGCATGCTGCGGGGCTCGATGGTCGCCATGTCGCCGCCCGAGCCCTTGACGCAGAGGACCTCGGTTTCCTCGCCGGTGATGTCGCGAAGCCGCGTCTTGACCGAGGTGTTGCCGCCGCCGTGCTGCACCAAGCGGGGCTCGCCGCCGAGAAGCCGGGTGGTATAGAGGCGAAGCGCCAAGTCTTGATTGATGCCGTCCGCGGCATAGCGCTTGACCAGGGCCCGCGCGTCGCGGTCCGACCAGAGATTTTCCATTGTTCGCTCCTCGACCGGCCCGCCGGGCCTTCGCTCAACCGCGACGCTCAGCCCGCCTCGGGCGCGGCGCTTTCGGGAAACAGGGACTTGAGGCCGGCCGGGCTCGCGGCGCAGACGCCGCGCTCGGTGATCAGGCCGCTGACGAGACGGGCCGGCGTGACGTCGAAGGCATAGTTCGCGGCCGGGCTCTGGGCCGGAAAGACGCCCACCCGCGCGATGCCGCCGTCGGCGTCGCGACCCGCAACTTCGACCACCTCGTCCGCGCTCCGCTGCTCGATCGGCACGTCGGCGCCCCGCGCCATGCGCCAGTCGATGGTCGAGGACGGCAGCCCGACATAGAACGGCACGTTATTGTCTTTCGCCGCCAGAGCCTTCAAATAGGTGCCGATCTTGTTGCAGACGTCGCCGTTCGCGGTGGTGCGGTCGGTACCGACGATGCAGAGATCGACCTCGCCATGCTGCATCAGGTGGCCGCCCGCGTTGTCGACGATTACCGTATGCGGCACGCCGGCGCGGCCCAATTCCCAGGCGGTGAGCGCGCCCTGATTGCGCGGCCTGGTCTCGTCGACCCAGACATGCAGCGGCAAGCCGGCTTCGTGGGCGCGATAGATCGGCGCCAGCGCGGTGCCCCAATCGACGGTGGCGAGCCAGCCGGCGTTGCAATGGGTGAGCACGTTGAGCGGCCGCTTATCCCCGGCCTTTTCGAAGGCGGCCTGAAAGAGCGGCAGGCCGTGCTCGCCGATGGCGCGGTTGGTGGCGACGTCGAGCTCGCAGATTTCCTTGGCCCGCGCGTAGGCTGCGGCGGCGCGATCGGCGGCGGGCAGTGCCCGCAGGCGCGCCAGCATGTCCTCGACCGCCCAGCGCAGGTTGACCGCGGTCGGCCGGGTGCCGAGCAGCGTCGCCGCCGCGCGATCGAGCGCGGCGTCGCCGGCATCGGCCCGTGCCGCGAGCGCCAAGCCATAGGCCGCGGTGGCGCCGATCAACGGCGCGCCCCGCACCTGCATGCTGCGGATCGCGACCGCCGCCTGTTCCAGCGTGGTCAGGCGCAGCAACACGAAATCGTGCGGCAGCCGGGTCTGATCGATGATCGCGACCGACCAGCCGTCGTCGTCGAGCCAGATGCTGCGATAGGGAACGCCGTCGACCTTCATGGCGCGGAACCTAACTTGCCCGGACCGGCGGAGCAAGCGCGGCGCGGCGCCAAGCGGCGCGGAAACCGCCGCTTTCCGCTCCCACCGCGAGCACCGGAAGCGGTTGCTGCCGATCCCGGACGATATGATTGACATCGTCAAATAGTTGTTTGACGATTGCTCACATAAAGATTCCGAGGGAGGCGGCAATGATGGCGGATGCCCTTGCCGAGCAGGTCGCGGCGATACGGCATTTCAACCGCTTCTACACCCGCGAGATCGGCGTGTTGCACGAAGGCTTGTTGCAAAGCCCGTTCTCGCTCGCCGAGGGCCGGGTGATCTACGAACTGGCGCAACGCGAGACGACGACGGCGCGCGCGCTGGCCGCCGAACTGCGCCTCGACCCGGGCTATCTCAGCCGCATCCTCAAGCGCTTCGCGGCGCGCAAGCTGATCGCGCGGCAACCGGACGCGGCGGACGCGCGGCAGAACCTGATCTCGCTGACCGCGACCGGCCGCGCCGCCTTCGCGGCGCTCGATCGGCGCTCGGCCGCGGAAGTGGCCGAGATGCTGGTGAAGCTCCCGGACGCGGCACGCGCGCGGCTCGTCGCGGCGCTCACCGAGGCCGAGACCCTGCTCGGCGGCCGGCCCGAGGCGGAACCCAAGGTGCCCTACCTACTGCGCACGCCGGCACCCGGCGACATGGGCTGGATTGTCCACCGCCAGGGCCTGCTTTACGCCCGCGATTATCACTGGGACGAGACCTTCGAGGCGCTGGTGGCGGAGATCGTCGCAGCCTTCGTACGCAACTTCGATGCCAAGCGCGAGCGCTGCTGGATTGCCGAGCGCGAGGGCGCCATTGTCGGATCGGTCTTTGTGGTGCGCGAAAGCGACGAGGTGGCGAAACTCCGGCTGCTTTACGTCGAGGCCGAGGCGCGCGGGCTTGGCATCGGCCGGCGGCTGGTCGACGAATGCCTGCGCTTCGCGCGCTTTGCTGGCTATCGCCGCATCACGCTCTGGACCAACGACATCCTGACCTCGGCCCGGCGCATCTACGAGGCGACGGGCTTCCGCCTGGTCGACCGACAGCCGCACCATAGCTTCGGCCACGACCTTATCGGCCAGAACTGGGAACGCGAGGTTTAGGGACAACGCCAACCTGATCCGCTAGGCTCTGCGCGAGCGACGCGAGATCAAAGAGAACAGAAAGGCGGCGGGAGGCGGCGATGTTCCAGAACGATCTTTTCAAGGGCAAAAAAATTCTCGTCACCGGCGGCGGCACCGGGCTCGGCAAGTCGATGACCGAGCGCTTCCTGGAGCTTGGCGCCGAAGTCGCGATCTGCGGCCGCCGCAAGGCGGTGTTGGAGGAAGCCGCGGCCGAGCTGACGGCGAAGACCGGCGGCACGGTGACGGCCTGGCCGCTCGATATCCGGGTCGCCGAGGCGGTCGAGGAGACCATCGGCGCGATCTGGGCGCAAGGCCCGCTCGACGCGCTGGTCAACAACGCCGCCGGTAATTTCATCTCGCGCACCGAGGATCTGAGCCCGCGCGCCTTCGACGCCATCGCCAATATCGTGCTGCACGGCTCGTTCTACGTCACCACGGCCTGCGGGCGGCGCTGGCTGAAGGAAGGCCGCAAGGGCAACATCCTCTCGATCGTCACCACCTGGGTGCGCAACGGCTCGCCCTATGTGGTGCCGTCTGCCATGGCCAAGGCCGGGCTTGCCGCGATGACCCGGAGCCTCGCCGTCGAATGGGGGCCGAAAGGCATCCGCGTCAACGCCATCGCCCCCGGCCCCTTCCCGACCGAGGGCGCCTGGGCCAGGCTCTCGCCGAAGCCGGAGCTTGCCGAGCGGCCGCTTGAGAGCATCCCGATGCGGCGCGTCGGCCGGCACGAGGAATTGGCCGATCTCGCCGTCTATCTCCTCGCCGATCAGTCGGAATACCTGACCGGCGAGATCATCGCCATCGACGGCGGCCAGGCGCTGAACAACGCCGGCAGCTTCGGCCGCCTGTCCGCGCTCTCGGATCAGGACTGGGCGGAAATCCGCGAGACGATCAAGACCGTCAACGCCAAGGACAAGGCCATGCGGACGGTTTGAAGCGGGGACACGGCTTGTGAATCCAGCCTGGATATGTGGATAACTTCGGGGAAAGCTTGGGGATGAAAATCCGCTCGCCTTCGCCCGTGGCTTCGCCTAGAACCCGGGAATGAGCGAAACCGTCAGTCTCTTCCCCGATCTTCCGGCGGAAAGCCCGGAGCAGAGCGCCTTCGGCATCCTGCCGGCGCAGGCGATCCGCGCCTTCGTCGCGTCCGGCGTCATCGGCGCCGACGAGCCGGTGACGGCGGCGCAGATCCAGCCGGCGAGCCTCGATCTCCGCCTCGGGCCAACCGCCTGGCGGGTGCAGGCGAGCTTTCTTCCCGGCACCGGCGCGCCGGTCGAGCGCAAGCTCAAGGAGCTTGCCATGCACGAGATCGACCTTTCGGCCGGCGCGGTGCTGGAAAAGGGCTGCGTCTATATCGTGCCGCTGATGGAGACGCTGCGCCTGCCGGAAAAGATCGCCGCCACCGCCAATCCGAAAAGCACCACCGGCCGGCTCGACATCTTCACCCGACTGATCACCGATTACGGCGCCGCCTTCGAGCACGTGCGCGAGGGCTATCAGGGCCGGCTCTATCTCGAAGTCTCGCCCCGCACCTTCAGCATCCTGGCCCGCGCCGGCGACCGCCTGAACCAGATCCGGCTGCGCCGCGGCGCGCCGCGCACCTTCGACACCGTGCTGCACCGGAGCGCCGAGAAGGAGCCGCTGGTCTTCCACCCGGATGCCGCGCCGGCCAAGGCCGACATCGCCAAGGGGCTGCACCTCACCATCGACCTCGAAGGCGCGCACGGCGAGAACGTCATCGGCTTTCGCGCCCGGCCGCACGCGCCCTTGGTCGATCTCCGCCGCATCGGCCATTACGAGCCCGAAGCCTTCTGGGAGCCGCTTTACGCGCCGCGCGCGAAGCACGGCCGCGCCGGCCTGATTCTGAACCCCGACGATTTCTATATCCTGGCGACCCGCGAGCGGGTCAGCATCCCGCCCGATCTCGCCGCCGAGATGATGCCCTATGACCCCGCCATCGGCGAGTTCCGCATCCATTACGCGGGCTTCTTCGACCCCGGCTTCGGCCACGGTCTGGAGCCGGCCGGCACCCCCGCCGTACTCGAGGTGCGCTCGCACGAGGTGCCGTTCCTGATGGAAGACGGCCAGGCGGTCGGCCGGCTGGTCTTCGAATCCCTGACCGCGCCGCCCGAGCTGCTCTATGGCGCTGACATCGGCTCTTCCTACGCCCGCCAGGGCTTGAAGCTCAGCAAGCACTTCAAACCCTTCACGCCGCGCGGCTGAAGGGGTCTCACCCGATCACCTTCGCCGCTTTCAGTGCGGCAACCTCGGCGGCCGAAAAGCCCCAGTCCTTGAGCGCCGCCTCGGTATGTTGGCCGGGCTCGGCCGGGCCGCTTTGGATTTTGGAGGGCGTGCGCGAAAAGCGCGGCGCCGGCGCCGGCTGCACCACGCCATCGACCTCGACGAAGGTGCCGCGCGCCTGGTTGTGCGGGTGCGCCGCCACTTCCGCGAGCGACAGGATGGGCGCGAAACAGGCATCGCTCCCCTCCAGCAGCGCGCGCCATTCCTCGCGCGTCTTGGTGCGAAAGACCTCCTTGAGGCGGGCGCGGATCTTGGGCCAGCCGGCGCGGTCGTTCTGCGGCGGCAACGACGCCGGATCGACGCCGATCCGCTTCAGAAGCTCGGCATAGAAACGGACCTCGATGGCGCCGATCGAGACGTGGCTGCCGTCCTTGGTCTCGTAGACCTCGTACCAGGGGGCGCCGGTATCGAGGAAGTTGTCGCCGCGCTGATCGCGCCAGAGCCCGGCCGCGCGCAGGCCGAAGAAGGGCGTCATCAGCGACGCCGCGCCGTCGACCATCGCGGCGTCCACCACCTGGCCCTTGCCGGAGCGCGCTGATTCCAGCAACGCCGCGAGCACGCCGCTGACGAGATAGAGCGCGCCGCCGCCGAAATCGCCAACCAGGTTCAAGGGCGGCACCGGCCCGCCGCCGCTGCGGCCGATCGAATGCAGCACGCCGACCAGCGAGATGTAGTTGATGTCGTGGCCGGCGGCCTGGGCGAGCGGGCCGTCCTGGCCCCAGCCGGTCATGCGGCCATAGACCAGCTTCGGATTGCGCGCGAGGCAGACGTCGGGGCCAAGGCCGAGACGCTCCATGACGCCGGGACGAAAACCCTCGATCACCGCGTCGGCGGCGGCGATCAGGCGGAGCGCGGCCTCGACGCCCTCCGCGCGCTTGAGATCGAGCGCGACCGAGCGCCGACTGCGATGCAACAGGTTGAAGCGGGGATCGCTTTTCAGGCCGAGATCGACCGCCTCGGTGCGATCGAGGCGGATCACCTCGGCGCCCATGTCGGCCAACAGCATGGCGGCGAAGGGCCCTGGGCCGATCCCCCCCATTTCGACGATTTTTATTCCGGCCAAGGGCCCCATGGCTCGCTCCTCAATGTTCCGCGGTTGAAAATTCACGTTGCTTATGGCGGCCCGGCTTGCGGTCCGCTTAATTGACTTGCCGCTCGCGCCCGATCCAATAGGGCTCGCGCAGCTCGCGCTTCAAAACCTTGCCGGAAGGATTGCGCGGCAGCGCCACGACGAAATCGACCGAGCGCGGCGCCTTGAAGCCGGCGACGCGCTGGCGCGCGAAAGCGATCAGCTCGTCGGCCGTCGCCGCCGCGTCCGGCTTCAACACCACCACCGCCTTCACCGCCTCGCCCCAGCGCTCGTCGGGCACGCCGATCACGGCCGCGTCGGCCACCGCCGGATGGGCGAACAGCGCGTTCTCAACCTCGGCCGGATAGATGTTCTCGCCGCCCGAGACGACCATGTCCTTGACCCGGTCGTAGATGTAGAGATACCCCTCCTCGTCGAGATAGCCGGCATCGCCGGTATGGAACCAGCCGTCGCGGATCGCCCGCGCCGAGGCCTCGGGCAGGTTCCAATAACCGACCATCACCTGCGGCGTGCGGCACACTACCTCGCCGACGGCGCGCGGCGGCAGGTCCTCGCCTTCCGCGCCGCGGATGCGGATCTCGATCTCCGCCGCCGGCTTGCCGCAGGATTTGAGGCGCTCGGCCTGCGGGTCGGCATGGTCCTCGGGCGGCAGATAGGTGATGGCGCCGGTGGTTTCGGTCAGGCCGTAGACCTGGGCGAAGCCGCAAGGGAACACCGCCAGCGCCTTGCGCAGCAGTTCGAGCGGCATCGGCGAGGCGCCGTAGCAGATCAGCTCCAGCGACGAGAAATCCGCCTCGGCGCAGCCCGGCACCTGCAGCATGAACAGGATCACCGCCGGCACCACGAACATGCGCGTGACGCGGTGGCGCGGAATCAGATCGAGCAGCGCCTTGGGATCGACGTCGCGCATCAGCACGTTCGGAATGCCCTTGTAGAGCCCGACCAGGGCCCAGCCGCTGCCGCCGATATGGAACAGCGGCATGCAGACCAGGCTGATGTCGTCGTCGCTCCAGGCGCCCCACTGCTCGACGACGAGCGGCAAGAGCGCCATGAAATTGTGGTGGCTGAGCTGTGCCCCCTTGGGATAGCCCGTGGTACCGCTGGTATACATCTGCATCGCGACGTCTTCCGCCGCAAGCGGCAGACTGGGATCGTCGGCCGGCGCGGCATCGCGCCAGGCGGCATAGTCGCCCATGGCGGCGTGCGGCTGATCGATCGCGAGCGTGCGGCGCACGGTTTTGAGCTCATTGGCGATCTGGTCGGCGACGCCGTAGAAATCACCGCCGACGAAGAACAACTCGGCGCCGGCGTCGTTCAGCACATAGGCGACCTCAGGCGGCGCGAGGCGGAAATTCACCGGCACCGGCACGGCGCCGATCTTGGCGGCGCCGAACAGCAGTTCGAAGAAGGCGGGATCGTTCTTGGCCAGGATCGCGATACGGGATTTCGCCGTCACCCCTTCGGCGCTGAGCGCGTTGGCGACCTGGTTGGCGCGCCGATCCAGCTCACCATAGGTCAGGATGCCGCCGTCGAAAACCAGGGCGACGCGCGAGGGCCGCGTCCGCGCGTGATGGCGGATCAAATCAGCGAGGGTCGCGAAATTCGGATTCTGCTCCGTCATGGTGCCGTCTCTCCTCCCAGGGACTTATCGTTTTTTCCGATCTTAGACCGATCGAGCGGCCAAGGAAAAGCGACGGGCGCGCAGAGGACGGCGGCCAGCGGCGGCGGCCGGCCGGTTGCATGCCCCCGGGTCAGGCAGGCTCGGCGAGGTCGAGGATCGCGTGCAGCAGGATGTCGGTGCCGGCGGCGAGATCGGCCGCCGTCGCGCTTTCCGCCTCGTTGTGCGAAAGCCCCGCCGCGCAAGGCACGAAAATCATCCCGGTCGGCGCCACCTTCGAGATATTGCAGGCGTCATGGCCGGCGCCTGAGACGATCGGCTGATGCGGCAGGCCGAGCTTTTCCGCGGCGGCGGCAACGGCACCGACGCAGGTCGGATCGAAGCGAATCGGCGGAATGTAGAGGATCTCCTCGATCGCGGCCTCAAGCCCGATCTCGCCCGCGAGATCAGCGAGCGCCGCGCGCAATGCCTTGTCCATGGCGCTCAAGGCGGCGTCCTCCGGGTGGCGCAGATCGACGGTCAGGAACACGTGCCCCGGAATGGTGTTGCGCGAGTTCGGCGAGGACTGGATCATGCCGACGGTGGCGACGCCGGGCGCGTGCTCGCCCGCGATCCGGTTCACCGCCTGGACGAGGCGGGCGGCGCCGAGCAGCGCGTCGTGGCGGTTCGCCATCGGCGTCGTCCCGGCGTGCGCCTCCTGGCCGGTCAGCGTCGTTTCGTATCAGCGCT
>JAJYTL010000043.1 GCA_021793055.1 Pseudomonadota bacterium | reverse complement strand
AAGATCCCGAGTTCCTGGCTCACATTCGCGCCGCAATCCCCCGCATCTTCCGATTCACCAAGAACGAATCCCCCTCAGTCGCCGTCCGCCGGGAGATGCAGGGCACAAAAGACCAGCTTACGCAGGCCATCCGCGACCACGCGCTCGGCGCAATCGATGAACTGACACAAGTTTATCTGCAGGTTGCCGAGGAGTTTCTTACCGTTCTCGTCGAGCTCGGCGGTGGCTACACCGCCGAGCAGGCACAGAAGGAGCGCGGCAATTTTTTCGAAGGTTGGACGGAAATCCGCTGGCTTCAGCGCGATCTACGGGAGTTGATCGTCATCGCGGCCGAGGCGGGAAATACGGACGTGCTTGGCACCATTGCGTTCCTGCCCTTTGCCGCTGCCATGCGGGCGGTGCAGGCGCGCGACCATTTCCTGTTTCAGACATTCTACCAGTTCGCAATCCTTCTCTACGTCCTTGGGCAGGATAACGTCGGCACGTCACGCCTCCGCGACTGGATGACGGACAGGTGCTGGCGCTGGCCTAAAGAGATCGCGGACCTCTACATCGCGCCCGAGCTCAATAACAGAAGCAGCACGGCCGACGATCTTGAGCAGGTTCGCGGCTTTGCGATCTACAGTCTTCGCATCTTTCAGGATTTGCTGAAGGAAATGGCTGACAGGCGCGACATCGCGGCATTCCGTATCGTCGCACGCGAGCTTCACGAGCTCTATAGGTGGGTTCGCGAGGCCGAGGACCAGCCGAGCGTCTCGGGCCTCCGGCGTCAGGCGGAGCAGAGTGACGACGACATGCGGCGCGCGGCGCTTCGAGAGGAACTGAGACGTCAAGAGAAGCGCAACGAGATATCCGCGGCGCTCAAGATGGCTATCGATGAGATATTCATGGCGCTAGCCGGGCGTGTCCTCGCTTGGCGCCTGGAGGCTCCCGAGGACGGGGAAGTCGTCCGTATGCTAGATGTGATCGCGGCATTGATGCCCGATAGCCTAGAACGTACCGCAGAGGTGTTCGCCGAGGCGAGCACTGGGCATGGCTCGGACGCCTGGGGTTGGGACCAGTGGGACCTCGTCGCCGACGGCAAGGCGCATTACGTGGACCGGCACACCAGGCTCAATCAAGCCTTTGTTTGGCGTGCCCTGGAACTGCTGGCGAAACTGCGCCCGACACCGTCGCCGCCGATGAAGTTCCCAATCAGCCACTCCCTTTCCGAAATGGCCCGGCCGGAGAACGGCAGCGGGCTTATGGCGACTTTAGCGGCAGTCGCCGACGAGGAAACGGCGTGGGAACAGGTACTGAGCGCCGAGGCGCGTAGCCATGTCGACGAGTTGCGTGAGCTTCTCGCTGACGTACGTCGAGAGGAGCTCGCTCAGTTGGAAGCGCGTACCCGTGACGCGCAACTCGACCCCGACAAGGTCAAAGAGTTTCGCAATGACTTGCGACAGCATTTAGGAGATGGCGGTTGCCTACGGCCAATTTTTGTTGCGAAGAACGCTCTTGAGCAGCGCCTCGACGAACACCCCGGCGCGAGAGTACCTTTCCTGGGCATCAATCAAATCGACACCAAGGATGCGTTTATTGCCCAGGAGCACACGAGCTACGTCGGTGGCGGCCGCAACTACGGCCAAGGAATGGCCCAAGGCGAAGACAAGGCCGCCTTTGAGGCGCTAATCTCCGGTGCTCAAGCGCAGCAACCCATCGCGTCGGGAGCCGTCGCGGCGGCGACCGGCGAGGCAGCGGCCGCATTGCGAGAGCCGATCATTCTGCACTCCCTGGCCTTCCCTGGTCCGATCGAGGAAATCCACGGCAGCAGCGACTTCACGCCCGAATACGATTTAAAGACGCCTTCGGCTTGGCGAGGTTTCAAGGGGTTTGAGGGCGTTTTTAGGGTGGGCGGGCGGCAGGTCCCGGTCTTTCACGTTTTTGCGCCGGACACCAAGCTCCAGAACAGAATCGTGATCGCCGATATGCGAAAATTCGCGCGTTGGCGACAGTATGCGCCGGACGAGTCGGTCGAAGAACGGGCGGACGTCTTCGATATGCTGCTCATCCGTGTGACCGATCTGAATGAAGATGAAGCCAAGCGTGAGGAGATCATCTCTCAAAATCCACTCTGGCTAAAAGCGCACAACAATCCCGATGCCTATTTGCGCGGCAGGGTCGTGGTGAAGGTGCAGGAAAAGTTCAATATCGATATCCTCGATCCGGCGGCCGGTGTTTGCCTAGTTCTAGCATGGGCGGCGGGAGCCGACGGTTGATTGTTCCCTCTGCGATCCCGATGCGAGTGCTTTGGACGATGCGGGCGGCCCGCCGCCCCTGCGTGTTTTCGAGATAGCACGAAGGAGAACCCCGCAAGACGCCGAAGCGCCCTGCGCCTGACGCGCGCATGCGCGACGTCCGGTCAAGCGGCCCAAAGCGATCCGGGCGCGGCACGATCTGCCAAATGCCGGGGCCGAACGCCTAGCGCGTCGGAACCGGAAGCAATCCGCACTGCTCGTAGATCGCGTCGCGGCGGGCGAGCAGGCCGCGCACCGCCTCGGGCGCCGTCTCTTCGGGCGTCCAGGTCCACAGCTCGCGCCACAGCGGCTCCATCGGGCACACCGCGTCCGGCAGCGGCTGGATCAGCGCCGCGAAGGTCGCCCAGCCGAGATCGAGCGCCGTAAGTTCTGATCCCAAGAGGGAGCCATCGCCGCCGCTCGCGAGCGCGGCCATCGCCGCGACGATCGCCTCGCAGCGCGCCGCGGCGGGCGCGACCGCCTCCGGGGCGTAGCCGTATTTCGCCCCGAGATAGTGGCCGATGCGCCGTTCCGCCTCGCCGAAGGCCGGCGCCGTAAGCAGGTGGTGGATGAGCAGGATTCGCCGCTGCCAGCCAAATCCGCGCTCGGCGCAGAGCTCGGCGAGAAGGCCGGTCGCCCGGGCGCGCTCAATCGGCGTCGTGGGGAGTAGCGCGCGGCTCCCGCCGAGCCGCTCGGCGAGATGCAATTGCTCGAGCCAATTCGAGCGCGGCCGCTCGTCGTTCCAGAACACGACCGGCAGGCTTTCCTGGCCGGTCAAGGGCCGCAACACCGACAGTCCCCGCTTCGGGTCGTGCGCCGCGACGAGACGGAAGGGAATGCCGGACGCGACGTAAATCGCCCGGCACAACTCCGACCACGGCGAGGCGACCCCCTTCACCAGCGCGATCCGGAGCCCCGGCGCCGCAACCGCCTCTTCGAGCGTCAACCACGATTCCATGCGATCTCCTCCGCCGCCGCCATCGGCGCCGTCGAAATATAATGCGAATTGGAATGCCGCGAGCAAACCCACAATTCGAAACCCGGTCCGATCGAAGAGTTCCAAGCCGCCCGGCCTCAAGATACGGCGCTTATCCGGCCTCGATAGCCCAAAGCGCGGCGCGCAGGCCGGCGGCGTCGGGCAGATCGCGCTCGATCTCGCCGAGCGTGCGCGCCCAGATGGGATAGGCTTCCGCCAGCAGCCGCTTTCCGGCGGCGGTCAGGATCAGCCGGCGCCCGCGCCGGTCCGCGTCGTCGACGCGCACCGCGACCAGCCCCCGCCGGTCCAGCGGCTTGATCGCCGCGGTCAACGTCGTGCGGTCCATCGCCAAAAGTTCCGCCACGTCGCTCATCAAGGGCGGCCGCGGCCGGTTCAGCGCCATCAGCAGCGAGAACTGGCCGTTGGTGAGTTGCACCGGGGCGAGGGCGGCATCGAAGCGCCGGGCGAGCACCCGTGCCGCGCGCTGCGCCGCCAGGCACAGGCAACGATCGCGCACTTGAAGCGCGGTTCGGTGCGACAGCGAGCTCGCTTTCGCCATGCGATGTCACAGAGCGGCATTTGACATGCCGCTATTATGTTGATATCAACCTTATATGTCAATCCGGCGGCCACGATCTTTCCGATCGGGTCAGGTGCGGAGGTCCCGAGATGCCCGACATCACGCCGTTCCTGTGGTTCGACCGTCAGGCCGAGGCGGCGGCTGAATTCTACGTCGCCGTCTTCCCGAATTCGAAAATCACCGGGCGCGTGCGCCGGACCGAAGCCGTGCCGGTCGATGCCGGACCGGTTCTCACGGTTTCCTTCGAACTCGACGGCCAGCGCTGCACCGCCCTCAACGGCGGGCCGCACGTCGCGCTCAACCAGGCCTTTTCCTTTGTCGTGCCGTGCAAGGACCAGGCGGAGATCGATTACTATTGGCGCGCGCTCGCCGCCGACGGCGGCGCGCCGGGCCGATGCGGCTGGCTGACGGATCGATTCGGCCTTAGCTGGCAGATCGTGCCCAAGGCGCTGGCGGATCTGTTGGCCGGCGCCGGGGCGGACCGCGTGATCGCCGCGATCCTGACCATGACCAAGCTCGACCTGGCGCAGCTCGAAGCGGCCGCCAACGGGTCTTGAGCCTTCGCAATCTTCGAAAGGGAAGCACCATGGACGCGAGCGCCTATCTGCACTTCGACCGCCAGTGCGAGGCGGCTTTCTCCTTTTACGCGCGAACCTTCGGCGGCGACATCGTCGCCCTGCTGCGGTGGGCGGACATGCCGGGCGGCGGTGCGCCCGCCGGCATGGAGAATCTGGTCATGCACGCGGCTCTGAAAATCGGCCAAGCCACCATCTTCGGAAGCGACGTGCCGCCCGCGCGCTACGCCAAATCGGTTGGCTTCGGTGTCGCGCTCAACGTCGACGGCGACGACGACGCGGAGCGGATTTTCGCCGCCCTGTCGGAGGGCGGCAGCGCCACCATGGCGATGTCCGAGACCTTCTTCGCCCACCGCTTCGGCATGGTGACCGACCGCTTCGCCATTCCCTGGATGGTCCTGCATCGAAAAGGCTGAGCGGGACTTCCCGCCGGCGCCGCGTTCCCGCGCGGCCGGTTGCGCCCGCCCGCCCGCCGCGCCATGCTGCGAACGGCGCGGCGGCGAACCGGGAGGGGAACATGGCCTATTCGATCGAAATGCGGATTCTCTTTTGCGCGATCGCGCTCGGCATTTTTCAGCTGCTGCTTTCGGTTTCGTTCAACGTCGCCGGACGCGGGCTTTCTTACGGCATCGGCCCGCGCGACGAGCCGCCGAAGCCGCTCGGCAAGGTGGCGTCTCGCATCGAGCGCGCCTATCGCAATTTTCTGGAGACCTTCGCCTTCTTCGCCGTCGCGGTTCTGCTCGGGCAGGCGGTGGGGCGATCGACAGCGATCTCGGCGCTCGGCGCGTGGCTTTACATCGTGGCGCGGATTTTTTACCTGCCCGCCTATGTCGCCGCCGTGCCGGTCGCGCGGACGCTGTTGTGGGCGGCCTCGATCCTCGGCATCGCCATGGTCATGACGGCGGTTTGGCCAGGCTGACGCGCGCCGCCGGCACGGCTGGCGGTCTCTTTTCGCGCCATTCCGCGCCGCACCGCGCCATTGACCTGGATCAATGCGAAAGCGGCTGCCGCCAACCATTATGACGATACGCCCTTCCTGGGCGTTTCCTCCCTAGACTTGGGCTGCCTTCGCGAGACGGCAGCCCCTTTTTGTGCCGCGAAAGTTGTTGCGTGTGGCGGCGCGGCGGTGTCGAATCGCGCCGGCCGTGCGTCCCGCCCGGAGCGCCTTCGCGCCTCGGTTTGGCGCCAAGTATTGTGGAAAAATCATGAGCGTATCGGAAGATCTTCGTAAGCAGGCCGCCCGCGACCTGCAGGCCGCGACGGCGTTGAGCATCGCCTTCGTCGGCGTCGCGCGCGGGCTCTTTAGCGCGCTCGCCGCCGCGCCGGCGACGGCCGAGGCGCTCGCCGCCGCCAGCGGCCTCGATGCCGCCTATGTCGCGCGCTGGTGCGATGCCGCCTATGCCTTCGGCTATCTCGACGACGGTGCCGGCGGTTTCGCGCTGACCGATCTCGGCCACGCCTACCGGCCCGAGGTCGAGGGCTCGCTCATGGCCTTCGCTGTGCGCTCGGTTCTCTCCGCCCATATGGCGGAGCGCGCCAGCGAACTGATGCCGAGCGGCAAGTGCCTCGGCAGTGAGGAGATCGAGGGATCGGGCGCGCTATCGCCGCTCTTCGGCGCCATGCTGGAGGCCAATTTCGCGGCCTTTTTCGAACGGCAGATTCTGCCCCACATCGCCGCCTTCAGCGACGCCGACAAGAGGGCGGGGCTGGTCGTCGATCTCGGCTGCGGCAACGGCTGGTACCTGCGGGCGCTGGCCCGCCATTTTCCGCATCTGCGCGGCATCGGGCTCGACGGCATGGCGGAAAACATCCGCCAGGCTGTGGCCAAGGCGCAGGAACACGGGCTCGACCGGCGCCTCGGCTTCCAGCTCGGGGATATCCACGCCTTCACCGTCGCCGAGCCGGCGGACGTGATCGCGATGAACCGCGCGCTGCATCACGTCTGGACGCAGAAGGAAAGCGTGTTCCGCATGCTCGCCGAGCGTCTCAAGCCGGGAGGCGCGGCGGTGATCTGGGAACCGAATTGGCCGGCAAGCCGCGCCGATCTCCGCGATCCGACGCGCCGCGGCATGGCATTCCAGAACCTCACCGAGCACTTGCAGGGGAACCATCTTCTGCGCCCGCAGGAGATCGAGGCGGCGATGCAGGCCGTCGGCTTGGCGACGTCGGTCCACGCCTTCGCCAACGGCAACGAGACGGTGGTGGTCGGCACCAAGGCCGCCGCCTAAAGCACGAGAACGGCACCCGAGCAAGATCGCGAAAAGTGGTCGCATTTTTCGGCTGCGATCATGCTCAGATTCATCGGAACAGCGCACGATGATTTTGCGTCGGATCGACGCAAGATCATCGTGCGCTAGACGCCCCTTACGCGGCGCTGCGCGATGCCATCGCCGCGTAAGGGCTTCGATCAACCCTTGGCTTCGGTCTTTGGCTCGTTGATGGACGCCAGGCCGGGCCGTGCGCCCATGTGCACGACGACATGCGAGGGATAGGCGTAACCGGCGCCATCGGCCATATCGATGCCTTGGCCGATCCCGGCGGACAGCATGTTCGCCACGTCCACTTTGCTGAGCCGCGGCTTCACCGTCAGCTTCGCTTCCGGCAGCCCCGCCTTGTTGCACACGATCGACAGCGCCTGGCTGTCGCGGTAGACCTTGGCGGCATCCGGCGTTGCCGGCACGAACGAGCTTCCCTTGCTGTTCATCAGCTCGCAATTCGCGGCGACGACGGCGCCATGCGGCCCGACGGTCTTGACGGCCACCGTCTGCATCCCGCCATCGACCATCGACGCGCAGCCGCCCAAGCTCAGGGCCGCGATCGACCCGAGGACGATAAATCCAGCACTTAAACGCATGACTTCTTCCTTTTGACTGACGGCCCGAGTTCGTACCCCCTGGAGCCGCAACGCGCCGGAATTTTGCGGCGCACTCTAATTACGTTAGCCTCTGATCTTTCCTACTCCAATTTAACGCATTGAAATTTGACGATGATCAAGTCGGGAAAAATTTTTCGCGGCGCCGCAGCGCGAAGAATTGCTGCACATGCTTCTAATAGCATGTCGCAATGAGCCCGGCCGCGTGCCGGGCGGGTCGGACAGCGCTGCCGCCGGGCGGCGCGGCGCCGATCCGCATGCCGCATCCGTTCAGCCGTTTCGCCGCGGCTCCCGGCGCCAGAACGGCACCAGCGCGACAAGCGCGAGGACGTAGAGGAACGCCGCCACATAGAGCGCGACGAAGAAGGCCATCGGCAGCCGCCAAAAGATCGCGCCGTCGATCCAGCGCATGATCAGCGGCGTCGGCGCCCGCGCGCCGCCGGCGAGATCGCTCTGCCAGATGGTTAAGATGCAGGCGCGGCCGGCCAGCGCCTGCGCCGCGACGATGCCGAGCAGACCGAGATGCAACAACCGCAGCCAGGCGATCCGCACGATGCGCCAGCCGCGCAGCGCGCCGAGAGGAATCACGATCAACCCGGCGACGTTGAAGCCGATGACCGCGAGGTGCAGCGCGAGGATCGCCTCGGCGATGCGGATATCCACTGCCATTGCCGTCGCCCCGTCCGGTCTCCGAACGGCGTCACGGGTGCGGGTGCGCGACCCCGCCGCCTGCCGCCGCCTGCACCGGCTGCTTGGCCGGGTCTCGCGCGCCGACGCTGCCGACGCAGGCTGGGGGAAACTCGAGCGTCACCGTCGTGCCCTTGCCGCTCTCGCTCGCGATGTCGAAGGACGCGCCATGGAGCTTGGCCAGCGCCTGCACCAGCGTCAAGCCGAGACCCGTGCCCTGATGCTTGCGGTTCAGGTGGCTGTCAACCTGGCCGAAGGGCGAGAGCGCGTTCGGCAGGTCGGCCGCCGCGATGCCGATGCCGGTGTCGGCGACCGCGATCTGCAGCCCGCCGTCCGGCGCCCGCGCGGCGCTGATGGTGACGCGCCCGCCGGGCTGCGTGAACTTGATGCTGTTCGACAACAGGTTGATCAGCATCTGCTTGAGCTTGCGCGCATCGGCCCGGATCGGCGGCAGGTCCGCGGGAAGGGCGACGGTCACGACGAGGCCGTTGGCTGCGGCGCGTTGGCGGACGAGCCGCAGGGCCGCTTGCACGCATTGGTCGACATCGACGACCTCCTCGACCAGATCCTCCTTTCCGGCCTCGATCTTGGCGACGTCGAGAATGTCGTTGATCACCTCGAGAAGATGGTTGCCGGATTGATAGATGTCCTCGGCGTAGTCCCGGTATTTCGGTTTGCCCACCGGGCCGATGAACTCCTGGCGAATAATGTCCGAGAAGCCGATCACCGCGTTCAACGGCGTGCGCAGCTCGTGGCTCATGTTGGCGAGGAATTCGGTCTTGGCGCGGTTCGCGATCTCCGCCTGTTCCTTGGCCAGGCGAAGTTCGACTTCGTGGTTCTTGCGGTCGGTGATGTCGTTTATCGAGCCGGCCATGCGGTAGACGCGGCCGCTGGCGTCGCGCTGCCCGAGGCCGCGGTCCAGAATCCAGCGGTAGCTGCCGTCGGTAATGCGGAGCCGGTACTCACAGCTGTAGAACGGTGTGCGGCCCTTGAAGTAGTCGCGGACGGCCTGCTGCCGCAAAGGTCTGTCCTCGGGATGGATGAGATCCGAATAGACTCGATAGGAGCACTGCCAATCCTGATTCGTAATCCCGGCCAGCGAGGCGAGGCGCGGCGCCATGTACATTTCTTGGCGCGGCAAATCCCAGTGCCACAATCCTTCGCCGGCGCCTTCCATCGCGAGGGCGTAGCGCTCCTCGCTTTCGCGCAGCGCCTCCTCGCGCCGCTTGATCTCGGTGATGTCGGTCCAAACGCCGACCAGATCGCCCTGCCGGGTCCGCTTCTTGCGGACTTGAATCCAGCGGCCGTCAGCAAGATGCAGCTCGCTCAGCGAGGCGGCGTGGCGGTGCAGGGCGACGCGCTCGATGAAGAAGGTCGCCTTCTCCGCTGGCGAGATCTTGAACGCGCCGCGCTCGATATTGGCGCGCACCAAGTCGTCGAAGCGCAGCCCCGGAACGATCAAATCCGCCGCCTTCGGAAATATCTCCCGGTACCCATCGTTGCACAGCGTGAGGCGATCGTTGGCATCGTAGATCGCGATCCCTTCCGGGATCGTCTTGAGGATGTCGAGCAACTGCGTGTTGGCCAGCGCGTAGCGCTCCTCGCTTTCGCGCAGCGCCTGCTCGCGGCGCTTGATCTCGGCCAGGTCGGCCGCCTGGTTGCGCAGAAATTCGAGTTGGCTCACCGCCGACAGGCTGGCGACGGCGGCCACCAGAAGCAGCAGCCACAGCACCGCGACGGCGCTGAACACCGGCATCAGGAAATCTTTCTGTTCCATCACCGGGAGCGCGGCCACCGCCAGCAGCGGCACCGCGAAGGCGACGGTCTCCAGCACCGTCAGGGGAAAAATCGCCAGGCCGGCCATGAGAACGAACGGCAGAAAGGCATAGCCGCTCGCCATGACGGCGCCGATCCCGGCCAGGGCGGCGCCTTGCAACACCCAATGCGAGAACAGAAAAAACAGCGACGGAACGGAAAACAACGCAGCCAGGGCCGCATAGGCCTGCTTGAGGGTCGCGGCGCGCTCGCAATACAGTGCGAGCGCGGCGAAAGCCACGCTCGCGCCGATCCGCCCGAGGGCGAGCGGTTGCCACACGCCGTCCGGAAGCACCAGCCGATCCAGCGGAATCCAGAGCGGCGTGAGAGCGGCGAACAGCACCGCGATCAGCCGCGTGCGCGAGAGAATGAACGCCGCGCGATGCTGACCGAACTCCGGCGAGTGCCGGCCGACGTCCAACAGATGGGCGAGCGCGCTGGAACCGCGGGGGAAAAAGCTGTTCAGGACATGCGCCAGACCCGCCTTCCGGCCGCCGCCGGCGCGATCCGCCTGCTCCGGATGCCGCTCGGTCATTGCCTGGGCCATGTCTCGAAACCGCCTGCGCGCGGTGACGTCTTCCAGCTCGCGCTCCGGCGCCGGAATCCCTTTCGCCGTGCGCCAAGTGGGCCAGCCCAGAACGTCAAATTCTCGCAAATCATCAAGACATCGCGCGCATGCTAAATTGACGGTTGTCGGAATCTGAATTAAAAGAATAAATCCAAATTTAGTTAAACATATATTAAACTATCTCAACGTTCTCCTTATAAAATGATATTATCATTTGTTAAGTCGCATTTTCTTTTGACTGCAGTGGCGTCGTCTGCTGCGGGCGGAAAACCGGGAACGCCGGAAGACGGGCCGCGCCGGAGATGAATTGCGCCGAGTGCCCGGTCCGCGATGCCGCCGAGTGCCATGCCTTGCATCAGCAGGATCCGGAGGCCTTCGCGGTCTTGGCGCGGGCGCGCGTTACGGCGCCGGCCGCGAGCCTGATCCTGCGCGCGGGGGAAAGCGCCTCGCGGGTGTTCACGCTATATGAAGGCTGGGCCTTCCGCTTCACGCTGATGTCCGACGGCCGGCGGCAGATTCTCGGCTTTCTGTTGCCCGGCGACATGATCTCCCTGCGCGGGCTGTTTCGCCGCATGACCTTTTCGGTTCAGGCCCTGAGCGACGTGAGGCTCTGCGCCTTCGATGCGGAAGATTTCCGGGAAGCGATAAAAAGCTCACCGCTGCGCGAGCGGCTGGTGCAGCGGCTGATCCTTGACGCGGCGGCGGCGGACGCGCAGGTCGCCGTTCTCGGCCGCCGCACCGCGTTGCAGCGGATCGTCCATCTGATCCTCGATCTGGACGGCCGACTTAAGAACCGCGGCCTGGCCGGCGGCGACGACGACGATATGGAGTTGCCGCTCCGCCAGAATCATATCGGCGACGCCTTGGGACTCTCGCGCGTGCATGTTTCCCGCACCTTGGCCGTCTTGCGCGACCGCGGCGCGATCGCCCTCGGCCGCAGCGGCATCGTGCTGAACGACCGGGCGACGCTCCGCGGCTTGGCGGGAGAGGTCTTCTAGCGCGGCCGCGCCGGCTACTTGGTCGCGATGACCATGGAATGGGCGTCCGGCAAGGCTTCGACGCGGGCGGCGCGGAAGCCCGCCTCGCGCATCCAGTTCATGGCCTCGGCGCCGGTATAGTCGAAGCCGCCCGGCGTCTCGATCAGCATGTTCAGGCTCATCAGCAAGCCGAAGACGTTCTCGCGCCGCTCGTCGTCGATGATCGCGTCATAGACCAGCAGCCGCCCGCCCGGCGCCAGCGCGGCATGGGCCTTGCGCACCAGCGCCTGCTTCTGCGCCAGGTCCCAATCGTGCAGGATATGGCCCATGACGATGACGTCGGACGCGGGCAGCGGGTCGGTGAAGAAATCGCCGGCAGCGAAGCGCACCCGTCCGCCGAGCCCGAGCGCGCCGACGAATTCCTCGAACACCGGCCCGACCGCCGGCAGATCGAAGCCGATGGCCTTAAGATGCGGGTGCGCTAGGGCGAGTTCCGCTGTGCAGCCGCCCTGGGCGCAACCGACGTCGACGAACGACGTCACCTCCGACCACGGGAAGGCCGCCGCGATCAGCCGCGCCGTCGGCCGGCTGACCCCGGTCATGGCGCCGAGGAACTGGCGCAGCAGTTCGGGCTTCGAATATATCGCGGCAAAGGGATCGCTGCCGTCCGCCGCCTCGTTCTGCGGCAGGCCGCTCTGGAGCGCGGTCGTGAGCCGCCCCCAAAAGGGATAGAGCCGAGTGTTCGCCATCTCCAGCAGGCCGCCGACATAGCTCGGCTTTCCGCGGTCGAGAAATTGTCCGGTGGCCGGCGTGTTGGCGTAACGGCCCTCCCGCCGGTCGAGCATGCCGAGGGCGACCAGCGCGTCGAGGAAATCGCGCGCGCCGCGCGGGTGCAGGCCAAGCCGCACCTCCAGGTCTTGGCGCGACAACGGCCCCGCGGCGAGCGCGGTGAAGAGGCCAAGCTCGACCGCGCTGAGCAGCACCTTCGAGGCCCAGAAGGCGGTGCCGAGCTTCAATATCTCGTCCGGCGACACGTCGTCTTCGCTCACGGTCGTTCTCCGACTTTCCGCCATTATCGTCGCCGCTCAAGCTACAGGGTCGTGCGGCGCGAGCAAGAATTTTTCCGATTCGATAAGCCGAAAAACCCGGCGGTCGCAGACGGGCATAATTTCGGCTTTTGGGTCACCCCGGCCTAACATCATCCTGCGCGAGAATCCATTCGCGGAAGGCGGCGACCTTGGGCCGCTCGCGATTGATTTCCGGATACACGAGATAATAGGCGAAGGCCTCGATCAGGCCGACCTCGGCGAGCTTGACCAGGCGCCCCTCCGCGATGTCGCGGGCGACCATGGCGGCCGGCAGCAGGCCCGCTCCCTGGCCCGCCAGGATGGCTTTCAACAGCAGCCCGGAATCGTCGAAGGCGGCGCCGCGCGGCGGGCCGATATCGTCGATCCCTTGCGCCTGGAACCAGAGGTGCCAGCCCTTGCGCTCGGCGTCATGCACCTGCGGCCAGCCGGCGAGCGCCGCGGCGTCGGCCGGCGCGCCGAACTTCGCGACCAGCGTCGGCGCGGCGACCGGCACGATCTCGACGGCGACGACGCGCTCGCTGGCCAAGCCCGGATAGCGGCCGAGACCATGCCGGATCGCGACATCGGCGCCATCGCGCGAGAAGTCGGTCAGCGCGTCGCTCGTCACCACCTGAAGATCGATGTCCGGATTGGCGTCATGAAACGCCTGCAGGCGCGGCACCAGCCATGCGCCGGCGAAGAACGGCGTGGTGCTCACGGTCAGGATGCCGGTATCGGCCGCGATCGCGATGCGGCGGGTCGCCTCGGCGATCTGCCGGAAGGCGTTGCGCACCGCCGGCAGATAATCCTGTCCGACGGCGGTCAGGAAGATGCCGCGGTTGGCGCGCCGAAACAGCATCACGCCGAGGTCGCGCTCCAACGCCTTGAGCATTTGGCTCACCGCGCCCGGCGTGACGCAGAGCTCGTCGGCGGCCTTCTTCACCGACAGATGCCGCGCCGCCGCCTCGAAGGCCCGGAGCGCGTTCAGCGGCGGCAGCTTGCGATCGATCATTTAGTTTTCCTAATCCGGAAGCGGCAGAATAACTGGTTTGTGCGCGCCCGTCCCTTATCGGATTCTGGGGGCCGGCCGAAGCGCCCCCTCGGCGTCGCTCTCACGCACAAGGAACAGGTCTTGTCCCGACAGCCGCCCGCTCCCGATCCGCAATCCGGCCTCATGCCGCCCGGCCGCGTCTTCCATGGCTGGTTCGTGGTCGCGGCCGCCTTCGCCGTCACCTTCGTCGGCTTCGGCAGCGCTTATTCGTTCAGCTCCTTCGTCGCGCCGCTGCAAAAGGACTTCGGCGCCTCGCTCGGCCGGGTGTCGCTGGTCTTTTCGCTGGCCGGCTTTCTCTATTTCGTCCTCGGCATGGTGAGCGGTCCGCTCGCCGACCGCTTGGGCGCCCGCCGTCTGGTCGTCGCCGGCATGATCCTGACCGGCGCCGGCCTGGCCGCCGCCGGCATGGCGCGGACCCTGACGGAGGTGTACCTGGCCTATGGGCTTGGCGTCGGGCTCGGCGTCGGCTGTTCCTATGTCCCGGCCTTGGGCGCCGTGCAGCGCTGGTTCGTCCGCCGCCGCGGCTTCGCCTCCGGCCTCGCGGTCAGCGGCATCGGCGTCGGCACCGTGGTGATGCCGCCGCTCGCCTCGCTCCTGATCGTCCATTTCGGCTGGCGGCAGGCCTATGTCGCCCTCGGTGGTCTCGTCGTGCTGCTCGGCGGCGGCAGCGCGCTGCTGATTGAGAACGATCCGCGCGGCCGCGGCCTTGGCCCGGACGGCGATCCGCTACCGCCGGGCAGCCACGCGCTGCCGCCGGTCGGGGCCGCGGTCCGCGAGGCGATCCGCTCGCGGCCGTTCGTCGGTCTCTATGCCGCCTGCCTGGTCTGCTCGTTCGGCGTCTTCGTGCCCTTCGTTCACCTTGTTCCCTACGCCATGGACCGCGGCATCCCGCGATTTTCCGCCGTCCTGCTTCTGAGCGTGATCGGCGCCGGCAGCGCCGCCGGGCGCTTCCTGCTCGGCGGCCTAGCCGACCGCATGGGCCGCCGGCGCGCCCTGCAGGCGATGTTCGTCGGCATGGCGGCCGCTCTCGCGGTTTGGGCGCTCTCGACGCGGTTCTGGCCGCTCGCCGGCTTCGCCTTCGTCTACGGCGTGTTCTATGGCGGCTGGGTGGCGATCCTGCCCGCCGTGGTCATGGATTATTTCGGCGGCCGCAACGTCAGCGGCATCATCGGCATTCTTTACACCAGCGTCGCCTTCGGCACCTTGATCGGCCCGAGCGCCGCCGGCTTCGCCTTCGACGTCGCGCACAGCTACATGCTGCCGATCCTGGCCAGCGTCGGCGCCAATATCATCGCCGCCGCCATCGTCGCGGCCACGGCGGGCGCCGCGGCGGAGCCGGCGTAAGCCCACGGACGCCAGGCTTCGCGCGCGGTTCGCTTCGAGAGTTTTCCGGGAGGGCTTTCGCCCGGCTTCTGCGGCCGCCGCTTCGCGCAATCTCGCGCGAAGCGGCAGACCTTGAGGGCGGACGGCTCAGCCCACCGCCGGCAGTTCGGCGAAGGCGCGTTGCAGCTCGGCCTCGCCGTAGGGCAGGTCCTGCAGCTTGCCGGCGAAGTAGTCGGTATAGGCCTGCATGTCGAAGTGGCCGTGGCCCGAGAGGTTGAACAGGATGGTGCGGCCGCGGCCGTCTCGCTTGGCCTCGAGCGCCTCGTCGATCGCGGCCTTGACCGCGTGCGAGGATTCCGGTGCCGGCACGATGCCC
Organism: Pseudomonadota bacterium; assembly: GCA_021793055.1. GTDB lineage: Bacteria > Pseudomonadota > Alphaproteobacteria > Ferrovibrionales > Ferrovibrionaceae > JAJYTL01. The sequence goes on along the minus strand of JAJYTL010000043.1, from coordinate 39 downwards.
TCGGCGCGGGCGAAGCTCACCGCGGCGGCGAAGCACTCG